>NZ_JALKFU020000563.1 GCF_023242965.2 Frankia sp. AgKG'84/4 | reverse complement strand
GTGCAGGCCCTCGGGCAGCAGGACCGGGGCGACGCCGGCCGCGGCCAGCGTCGTCGCCACGCGGGCCGCGCGCCGCCAGAACCGCTGTCGGGTGAAGCGGTGCGCGGTCATACCGCCATCCAACACCGCGCCCACCCGATTTCGCCGGTTTTGTGCATTGTGACGTTGACGTTCCCCACCGCCACGGGCGCGGAATACTCGGTGGCGGGGCTGCCCGGGACGCTGGACGATGTGTCGGTGCGGGAGGACTTCGACGAGCTCGTGGCCGAGGCGGCGGCGGCCCCGGTGGACGGCTGGGACTTCTCCTGGCTGGAAGGCCGGGCCACCGAGAGGCGGCCGAGCTGGGGCTACGCCCGGCTGATGGGCGAGCGCATGGCCCGGGCCGACACCGCTCTCGACGTGCAGACCGGCGGCGGCGAGGTGCTGGCTGCGGTGCCGCGCCTGGCCCGGCGCACCGTCGCCGTCGAGTCGTGGCCGCCGAATCTCGCCCGGGCGGCGGCGCTGCTGCGCCCGCACGGCGTGCGGCTTGTCGCCGCCGATGGTGATTACATCCTGCCCTTCGCCGATGCCACGTTCGACCTGGTCGTCAGCCGGCATCCGGTCGACACCCCCTGGGGGGAGATCGCCCGGGTGCTGCGCCCCGGCGGTGTCTACCTCTCCCAGCAGGTCGGCCCGGCGAGCATGCTCGAGGTGTCCGAGTACTTCCTCGGTCCCCAACACGGCGCCGCCCGGACCCGTCGCGACCCCGACCGGGCCCGGGTCGCCGCCGAGGCCGCCGGCCTGCGGGTCGTGGACCTGCGGACCGAGATCCTGCCGGCGGAGTTCCGCGACGTCGGCGCGATGATTTACTTCCTGCGTAAGGTGGTCTGGATCGTGCCCGGGTTCACCGTCGAGCGTTACCGGTCGCGCCTCGCGGACCTGCACGCGTTGATCCGCGCCCGGGGGCCGTTTCCCGCGCACGCCAGCCGCTTCCTCCTCGAGGCGCGCCGGGCCGCCGGCTGAACACGCGTGCCGCCGACGTTCTAGCGTGTGTCCCGACATGCGTGTATCGCTGGGTGAAAGAGGGCGCGAGATGGCACCGACGCTGACCGCAACGGTGGCGCTGGTAACTGGCGCGAGCAGTGGGATCGGGGCGGCCACCGCCGTGGAGCTGGCCCGTCGGGGCGCGTCCGTCGCCCTGGTCGCCCGCCGGGGGGACCGGCTCACGGAGCTGGCCGCCACGATCGAGAGCGAGGGTGGCCGGGCGCTTGCCGTCAGCGCCGACATCACCGACCAGCGGCAGGCGATCGACGCGGTCGAGCGCACCGTCGCGGAGCTGGGCCGCCTCGACACGGTCGTGAACAACGCCGGGGTCATGCTGCTCGGCCCGGTCCTCGGCGCCCCCACCGAGGAGTGGGACCGCATGATCTCCATCAACCTGCAGGGGCTGCTCTACGTCTCGCACGCCGCCCTGCCGCACCTGGTCATCGCGGCCGGTTCCGGCCCCCGTCAGGTGGCGGACCTGGTCAACATCAGCTCCGTCGCGGGCCGGCGCGCGGCCACCGGGAGTGGGGTCTACAACCTCACGAAGTTCGGGGTGGGCGCGTTCACCGAGTCGCTGCGCCAGGAGGTCACCGAGCGCCACGTCCGGGTCAGCGTCGTCGAGCCCGGCGCGGTCGTCACGGAACTGGTCGACCATCTGCGCCCGGAGATCCGCGAGGGCGCGCGGCGGGCCCTGGGCTCGGTGGAGAACCTGCTGGCCGAGGACATCGCGGACGCCGTCGCCTACATCGTGACCCGTCCGCGCCGGGTGGCCGTCAACGAGCTGCTGATCCGTCCCACCGAGCAGACCCGCTGACCGGCGCGCCCGGCGGACCGCCGGACCTCCCGGTGCGGGTGGACCGGCCGAAACCCCGGATCCGGATTCGCAGCGAGCGGGTCGTACTCACGCGGACGCGCTCGCGCCAGGACCGCGCCGCGGACGCGATCACATCGTTCGCGGGGTCGCTGCGGTTCGTCTACCTGCACGCCGTCTGGTTCGCCGGCTGGATCCTGGTCAACGAGGGCGCGCTCGGCCACGCGGCGGTGTTCGACGCCTATCCGTTCGGCCTGCTGACGATGATCGTCAGCCTGGAGGCCATCTTCCTGTCAACGTTCGTGATGGTGAGCCAGAACCGTGAGGCCGCCCGCCAGGAGGTGCGTGCCGAACTCGACTTCGAGACGAACATCCGCTCGGAGGTCTGGTCCGCGCACATCGGCCGCGCCCTCGGCCTGGACCCCGAGGAGATCGAACGCGAGGTCGCCCACGCCGTCGCCCACGCCCAGGCCGAGATCGCCTTCGGCCGCGCCGCCACCAGCCAGGCCGCCCAGCCGAAGCCCCCCGAGCCCCGCCACTGAAAGTGCTGGCTGCGATCCTGTCGTTGCAGCCAGCTCCCTGCCGACCGGCGGACAAAATAAGTCACTGCGAGTGATCGCTTTATGGCTGGAATGTACGTTTGTTGCGTGGGATAGAGGCTTCCCGTCGCTTTGAGTGGGGTCCGCGCGCGACTCATCCCTGCCGAAGAGTCAGGTAGCGGCTCAGCCACGTATAGCCGGCGGACGCTCGTGGCAGTCGGTGATGCCAGGGCGGACGAAGAGGCCGATGAGCGCCCGCACCCCGCCCGAGATCACCACGATGATGATCGCCGAAGTCCCGCCGCACGGACGAAGCGGACACCGTGCCGCATGAAGAAGTGCGGACGCCATCCGACTCAAAGATCCACGGAAGCTGCCGAGCCGATGCCGGGGCGGTGGGTGTCTGGCCGTGTGGTGTGGCGGGCGGTCAGGGCGCCGAGGGCGGCGCAGGCGAGCAGGCAGGCGGTGCCGGCGGCGGTGAGGGCGAGCCAGGGGGACCAGCCGGCCGGCGGGGCCCACTGGGCGTGGGACAGGAACCAGACCGGGCCGCCGACGCCGGTGGCGAAGCGGCGGGCATCGGACCACAGGGCGATCAGGTGCACCGCGGCGACCAGCGGCGGCACGGTGATCTGGAGGGCGGCGCGGGTCGACGTGCGCAGGCGCGCGGCCCGGCGGGTCAGGATCTCTCCCGCGGTCAGCGGCAGCGCGACGGCGAGGGGCAACAGGTAGCGGCCGTAGACGGGGAAGCGGGTCTGGCGCAGGACGAGCACGTCCAGGGCGACGGCCAGGGCGGCGCCGACGACGAGCACGGCGGCCAGCCCCAGCCGGGCGCGCCAGGGCGCGACGGCGAATGCCACCAGCACGAGGACGATGACCGCGCCCCACCACAGCCAGTAGGCGTAGGCGGGCATCGGGATGCTCCCCCAGCCGAACACCCCGACCCACTGGCGCGTCCAGGCGTGGGCATCCACCGGCAGGCGGTGCAGCCCGGCGACGGCCACCTCCCAGCGGGCGCGCGGAAGTCCAGATCAAGATCGCATCGCAGGGTCGGCAGGAGCA
>NZ_JALKFU020000562.1 GCF_023242965.2 Frankia sp. AgKG'84/4 | reverse complement strand
GCCCGGCGCCATCGCGCCGCGCCGGCCACGACCGCGGACCGGCCGTCGGCCGTGTTTTCAGATATCGGTCGGCGCGCGCCGGGCCACGTGTCCGGCACGGTTCGTGAATTCGATGTGTGGCGGGCCGAGGGGGAATTCTGCGATGACGGAGTTACTGGCTCTCCTGATGAACCGCCGGCTGGAACGAAAGGTGTCCGGAGGGTTCCGATTCCGGCTCCTGAAGATGATTATCAGGCCATCCTGGACACCGTTGATCAGCGTCGTTCTGGGCGGGGGTGATTCGCCGGAGGCAGCTACGGTGATTCGCCGGAGGCAGCTACTGTGAAACGCGCGAATGGGGAGATCGGGCCGTGCGTTGCGGGACCGGACGGATGATGATCGCCGCTGGTCTGCTGTGTGCAGAGCATTTTGTCGTGGAGGCCCAGGCGGAGGTTGGAGATCCGGTATCCCGATGGGAAGGTGTCAATCCCATCGCGTTGTCACGTTCTTCGCGCCCGGTTCAGGGGCGGAATTACCGTGGCGTGGCCATGGATCGTAGGTGGCCTCAGCTCGGAGTTCACCGCGGCGCAGGCGGCGGTGAGTGCGGGCCCGGCTGACCTGCGGGTCGGGTCGTCACGCCCGTGGGAGGGCCGCTGCCCGTCGCGCGGGCCGGCGGCGGGCGTAGTCCGGTGCCAGCGCGGCGGCCTCGGACCGACGCGCGCGGACCGAGCGCCGGTACCCGAGGTGGCCGTGACGTCGACGCGGCCGTCCGGACCCGGCGGCGGCGATACGACTGTCCGTCCCATGCCGGCCGATCGCCGTGAGTGCGCCGCGCGGCCTCCGCCGATTGTGATGGCGCTGGTCAGCGTGCCAATCGCGCATTGTCCTAGGTGCGGCACCGGGAGCGGACGGGTCGCCTTGGACGGCGGCGGGGCGGGGGCGGAGTGCACACGGTGAGCGGAAAATGTGGCCGCGGGTACGAGCAGGCACCGCAGAGTTTCATAATCATTTGCCGAATTGGGGTGGTGCTTGTCCCATCTCGGCGCCGTTGAGGTCGCGCAGAGTGTCAAAAGGTTGTGCGCGGCTTGTTCGTCCGGACATCATCCGGGTGTCCCGCGTCAAAGCGCATTCTCGGTCCGTGGCCGATGGGTGGCCGAAGGTGTCGTCTTTCGGGCGCACGGTGATGCCCGTGGCAGTGGATCCCCGCCACGGGCGGCGCCTCGGGTGATGTCCAGGACCTTCGGTGCGGGTGGGGGAGAGGGCTTGGCCGCCCGATTCACCATGAAGCCGGATGGCGTCGCCAGGTGGCCGTATCCGGGCGGATCGCCTCAGACGTGCGCGACGAGCCGGCCGGTCATCGACTCGGGCAGGATCCGCACCCAGTGCGGATGATCGATCCGGTTGGCCCACGGAGCCAGCCCGGTCGCCTCCAGTCGGGCCAGCGTCTCGGCATCGGTCACCCGCACCGCCCGGCCGCTGACCAGGACGCTCCATCCCGTGCGGGCCACCGGGTCGTGCCCGTCGACCTCGAAGCCGACGGCGTCCTCCTCCAGAGCCACGGCGAGCTTCGAGCCCTCCGCCGTGCGGAAGGCGATGGCGTCCCCGTCCAGCACGTAGTTGACCGGCAGGATCAGGATCTCGCCGTCCGAGCGGAAGGCGACCCGGCCGACGGCCTCGCCCGCGAGCAGCCATCCGCAGGTGTCGGCGGGCAGGACGCCGCAGCCGGCGTGGTCGAGGACGGCGCCCCCGTCGCCGGTCAGCCCCGACGTGCCCACGTTCGCCGTACCCGCACCGGTCGATGTCATCGTGTTCCCCTCGTCCGTTCGATGGGCGTCCGGACCGCCGGGGCGCAGGGGCCGTTCGGCGACGCCGCCCTCGACGGTAGGTGCTCGCCGCGGGCGGGTCGGGGGCCGATCGTCGCCCACTGGCCGGGCTCTCCGGCACGGTGGTGACCCGTCGATGTGACCACGCCACGACAGCAAGCGACGTCACACGCTATGCAACCGTGGGTGCCGCTATCTGGGCGGAATGTCTGTGCGTTGCGTGGGAGAGAGGCTTCCGGCCGCTTCTGACGGGCTCTGCGTCCGATTTATCCCTGTAGAAGCGGCCGGTAGCGGCTCAGCCACGCGCAACCGGCGGACGCTGGTGGCTGTGGGTGATGTCGGGGCGGACGGCGGGAGCGCTGAGTGCCCGCGACCACCACCGTGATGATCGCCGTGGCCACGCGGTAGGGACGGAGTGGACACCACGCTGGAGGAGGAGACCAGGATGGCGTCCGACTCAAGATTCACGAAAAGCCGCCTGGCGGGCATCGTCTGGCGGGCATGGTCTGGCGGGCATCGCTTGGCGGGCATGGTCTGGCGGGCATCGCTTGGCGGGCTTCGCTTGGCGGGCTTCGCTTGGCGGGCATGGTCTGGCGGGCATCGTCTAGCGGGCCTCGCCGGTGGGGGCCTGGCCGGGCCGGGCCCGTGTGGCCGGTGACGTGGCGGGTGTGGTGGCCGGTGACGTGGCGGGTGTGGCGGGTGGCGGCTCGGTCTGGGCGGGCACCGCGGGCACGCACGCGGCCTGGAAGTCGACCCGCCGTCGCACCTCGAAGCCGAGCGCCGCGTAGAGAGCGATGGCGCGGGTGTTCGACGCGGCCGAGTGCAGGAACGGCTGCTCCCCGCGGGCGCGGATCCCGGCGGCGACGGCGCGGACGAGCCGGCCGGCGAAGCCGTTGCCCTGCTGGGCCGGGTCGGTGCATACGGCGCTGATCTCGGTCCAGCCCGGGGGGTGCAGGCGTTCGCCGGCCATCGCGACGAGCGCGCCGCCCCGGCGGATGCCGAGATAGGTGCCCATCACGATGGTGCGGGGCAGGAACGGCCCGGGACGGGTCCGGGCGACCAGGTCGAGCATCTCCGCGACGTCCGCCGCGGTGAGCGTGACCGCCTCGGCGTCGGGCGTCGCGTCGACCCCGACGTCGATCATCTGCACGCCGGGCCCGAAGCCGGGGGCCTCCCAGCCGGCGGGCGGGGTGGCGTCCACGCCGAAGTACGGCACCAGAGCGCCGGGGCCGAGCTGCGCGGCGACGTCCCGCCAGGAGTCCTCGTCCGGTTCGTCGGGAAGGCCGACGAACGGGCAGACATCAGGCGGATAGCACAGCACGCCGCCGCGGCGGACGGCGAGACCCGCGTGCGGTCCGAGCAGGGCCGCCCGGACGGGGTTGTCCAGCACATGTCGCATGCTCACCGCGTTCCTGGTTCCTTCCGCCGGGCGGGTCGGACCTGCCGGCGATGTCAACGTACCGGGCGGCCCGCGCCTTCCAGCCTGCTCCCGGCGGATCCGGCTCGGTCCGGCACGGTCCCGACGGACTCGGATCGGTCCGTGCCGGTTTCGGTCGGCGTGGTCTCGGTCCGTGCCGGTTTCGGTCGGCGTGGTCTCGGTCCGTGCCGGTTTCGGTCGGCGTGGTCTCGGTCCGTGCCGGT
>NZ_JALKFU020000561.1 GCF_023242965.2 Frankia sp. AgKG'84/4 | reverse complement strand
GGCCACCGCGGTGCGCGGGCGAATCCGCACGCCGGGCAGCGCGGCGGTGCGGCGCAGCAGGGTGCGTTCGAGCAGCGGCCGGCTCGCGAGCACGGAGGTGAGCCCGGTCGAGGTCGGCCGCAGGCGCTGGCCGTGCATGTAGTAGCGCCCACCGACGAGGACCTCACTGGTCGGCGCGCCCGCGGCCATCAGCTCCTCGACCAGGCCGGGGTGGAGCTCCTCGACGATCTGGCGGCCGCGGTCCATCAGGGCGTGCAGGTGACGGGCCTGCGGCACGCCGCGTCGGTCCCCGAAGTCGCCGGCCGGCGCGGTGGCGGCGCCGAGGCCGGGCAGATCGTCCCGGTCGAGGACGGTGACCCGGGCGAACGTCTCGGTGAGAACCCGGGCGGCGAGCAGCCCGGCGACGCCCGCGCCGAGCACGACGGCGTGCCCGGTTCCCGGTTCAGAGGTCGCCGGTTCAGAGGTCAAGGGTCAGCCGCTCCGATCGGGCTCGGGAGACGCAGATCATCATCGTGTCGCCGCGGGCCCGCTCGTCCTCGGAGAGCACCGAGTCACGGTGGTCGACCTCGCCGTCGAGCACGGGGGTCTCGCAGCTCGCGCAGGTGCCCTCCCGGCAGGAGGACGCCACGTCCAGGCCCACGCGGTCGAGCGCGTCGAGCAGGGACTGCTGCGCACCGACGCGCACCAGCCGCCCGGAGCGGGCGAGCAGCACCTCGAAGCCACGCTGTTCCTCGGCCTCGTCCTGCGGCCGGGCCCGGAACCGCTCCAGGTGCAGGCTGCCGACGCCACGGTCGGCGAACGCCTTCTCCACCGCCGCGAGCAGCCCCTCCGGGCCGCAGCAGTACAGCCGGGAGTCGTCGTCGAGGCCGGCGACGACGTCGGCGACGGGCAGCCGGCCCGCGCTGTCCTCGGGCAGCAGCCGCACCCGGTCCGGGTAGGCGGCCAGTTCCGGCAGGAAGGCCATCCGCGAGCGGGTGCGCCCGCCGTAGTAGAGCTGCCAGTCGGCGCCGCGGCGCGCGAGTTCGCGCACCATCGGCAGGAACGGCGTGATGCCGATTCCGCCGGCGAGCAGCCGATAGGAGGCCCCGTCGACAAGCGGGAAATTGTTCCTCGGCTGTCCCACCGTAATTTCCGAACCGGTCATGACCCGTTCATGGATGTAACGGGAACCACCACGACTGTTTTCCTCGCGGAGCACGGCGACCCGCCACGATCGCAGATCATCCGGATCACCACACAAGGAGTACTGGCGGATCTCTCCGTCGGGTAGCCTGATATCTACGTGAGCGCCGGGTTCCCAGCGCTCGAGCGCTTCTCCCTGGGGATCGGTCAGGGCGATGACCAGCACGTCCTGCGCGGCCAGCCTCGCCTCGTCCACCCGCAGGGCCGTCCAGCGAGATGCGGAAGTCACCGGGAAACCGTCTCATCCCGACCGCCCCGACAACGCCGATCAATACAACGGCAATCACCCCATCGGAAACCCCGATGGCCGGTGGTCACAACACTGGCGGCTCGCAACAATGACCCGGCGCACCGCACATTTCGCGGCCGGCCGAACACGGGCAGCAGAAACATGGAAGGCCCGTCCCGGCAAGGCCCGTGAGCATGGCGCGGCCGGGCGCGATGACCGCACGACGCGATGATCGGACACCACGACGGCGGGGGCCGGGCGGAACCTCGGACGGCCTCGTACGCCGCGACGAGCTGGGAGCAGACCCGTGAGCGAGACCCTCCTCGAACCGGGCGAGGCGCGCCTGCCGACCTCGCCGGACTCCCGCCGCCCGGCGGCCACCGCGCCCGAGCTGGCGGCCCGCACCGCGCGGTTCGTACGGGAGACGGTGATCCCGGTCGAGCGCCAGATCATCGTCGACCGGCGGCCGGTGACCGACGAGCTGCGCCTCGAACTGAACGCCGCCGCCCGCGCGGCGGGGGTCTTCGGGCCGCTGTCCCCGGTCGAGTACGGCGGGCTCGGGCTCGACTTCCGCGGCCAGGCACACGTGCTCGGCGCCGCCGGCGAGAGCCTCGTCGGGCCACTCGCGCTGCACTGCTGGGCGCCCGACGACGGCAACATCCACCTGCTCGAGGCCGCCTGCACCGCTGAGCAGCGTGAGCGCTACCTCGCGCCGCTGGCCAGCGGTGCGGTGCGCTCGGCGATCGCGATGACGGAGCCCGCGCCGGGTACCGGCTCCGACCCCGCCATGCTGCGCACGACCGCGACCCGCGCCGGCGGCGACTGGTCGATCAGCGGTGCCAAGCACCTCACCACCGGCGCGGACGGCGCCGGATTCACGATCGCCGTGGCGCGCACCGACAGCGGGCCGACGATGTTCCTCGTCGATGCCGGCAACCCGGGCATGAAGGTCGTCCGGCGGATGCCGACCCTCGACTTCACCAGCGCGCCGGGCGGGCACTGCGAGGTGCTCTTCGACGACTGCCGGGTGCCGGACTCGGCGGTGCTCGGCGAGGTCGGCATGGGGCTGGAGTACGCCAGTGCCCGCCTCGCGCCGTCCCGGCTGACGTTCTGCATGAACTGGCTCGGCCTCGCGAACCGGGCGCACGCCCTGTCCGCGGCCCACATCACCCAGCGGCACTCCTTCGGCGTCCCGATCGCCGAGCACGGCCTGGCGCAGGGGCTCGTCGCCGACAACGAGATCGACATCGCGGCGGCGAGCGCGCTCGTCCACGCCACCGCCGCGACCCTCGACGACCACGGCGCCACCAGCTCGGCGGCCCGCCACGGCGCGTCGATCACGAAGACGTTCGTCTCCGAGGCGGTGTGGCGGGTCCTCGACCGATCCGTGCAGCTCTTCGGCGGGCTCGGCGTCTGCGAGGACTACCTGGTGGGCCGGTTCCTCGTCGAAGCCCGGGCCTTCCGCATCTACGAGGGCCCCTCCGAGGTGCTGCGGATGTCGGTGGCACGCCGGGTTCTGCGCCGCGCGGCCGGGACCGGGCGCGCCGGCTGACCCGGTGCGCGTCGTCCTCCCGCCCCGCCTGATTCCCCGTCCGAGGACCACTGGGTCCGACCTCGTTGGGAGTGCATGTTGAGCAACCCGTCGCTACTGGCTCCGCAGGAATCGGCGTTCGCGGCCTTCGCCCGGCCGGGCGCCGTCGTCCCCGACTTCGAGCACATCCGGCGCCTGGCCAACCAGATCGTGCCGTTCGGCGCGTTCGTCGGCGTCGAGGTCACCGAGGTCGACGCCGAACACGCGGTCGTGGAGATCCCCGACCGCGCCGAGCTGACCAACCAGCTGGGCACGGTGCACGCCGGCGCCCAGTTCCTCGCCGCCGACATCGCCGGGGCCTGCGCCTTCGTCGGCGCGACCGCAGAGCGGATCGCCGACGTCGCCTGGCTCGTCGTGCGCGACAGCTGGGCGTCGTTCCGCCGCCCCGGCAAGGGCCTGGTCCGCGCCGTCGCCACGGTCGAGGAGCGCGGCGCCCGCCGGGTGCTCGCCGC
>NZ_JALKFU020000560.1 GCF_023242965.2 Frankia sp. AgKG'84/4 | reverse complement strand
CCCGGCGGCCGCCGAGGCGCCGGCCGCGGCCGGGACCTGGGCGTCGAGCGTCGTGATCGCGACCTCATGGTGGGTCCGCAGGGCATCGAAAACAGGGTGCAGGGACGGATGCTGGACCGCGGCGGCTCGGTAGGACGCGGCCAGGGCGGTGGAACGGGCGACGGCGGAGCGGGCCGCGGCCACGTCCGCAGCGCTGAGGCCCGGGTCCGCCGGTTCGGCGAGCCGACTCGTGGTGGTGCAACTGGCGCACAGCGTGCCGGTCACGCCGGTGATGGCCAGGCCTGCGAGCCCCGCCAGCAGCCGCCGCCGGGACGGGGGGATGCGCAGCGCCTGGTCCACGGTCCCGAGCTTCGCACATCCTGCCGGGCTGGTCCGACGCCCGTCCGACCCCTCCCGGGTGAGCCACCGGTACGGGGGTGAACCCATGGGGCGCGGGCTGTTCCAGGTCCGGGCGCCGGTGGACGTAGGCTATGGATCTCACCTGACGGTCGATCGTCCCCGGTGGCCCCGGGTGGCCGGTTGTGATCAGTGCGGTGGCAGGCGCGTGCCGCGTGTGGCCGTTCACCCGCGTCGGCGCCGATTCTTCGAGGGTGCCCGGCCGTGGTGGACGCCGGTCGACGGGTGAGGAACTGACGGAGCGGGGATGCGGTCGGCGTGCGATCGGACGACGGCCGCGGACCAGCCGCCGGGCGCCGTCGACCGGTCCGACCGACCGGGTGACCGGATGACCAGGTATGTGGGAAGGGACGGCGCGGGTGGCAGGGGCGGGGGAATCCGGCAGTGGCCGGAGCCGGGGACCGGCCGGGGGCGCCCGGCGGGCGCGGACCGTCGGGCCGGCGTTGCGTGATCGGTTGACGACCGGTCTGACCGAGGCGGGCTTCGATCTCGAGGACGTCACCGTGTCGAGGGCGGGTGCGCACAGCACGGTGCGCGTGATCGTGGACCGGGCCGGCGGGATCGATCTGGACGCGGTCGCCGACGCGAGCCGGGCCGTCTCGGATCTGCTCGACGCGGCGGAAGCGGATGGCGAGGCGCTGGTGGCGGGTACCTACGTCCTGGAGGTCACCTCCCCGGGCGTGGACCGGCCGCTGACGATGCCCAGGCACTGGCAGCGGGCGGTCGGCCGGTTGGTGACCGTTCGCGGCCACGACGGCGAGTCCACGTCGGGGCGGGTGCTGTCCGCGGACGAGTCCGGCGCGGACCTGGCCGTGCCCACCGGCCCGGCTCGCAAGGGTCGTCCGCAGCGCCGCCGGGTGGCGCGGGTGGAGTTCGACCAGGTCGCCAGGGCGACCGTCGAGGTCGAGTTCTCGGCCGTGGAGTATGATGATCTGTCCGGACAGACGTCGGACGTGGCACCGGGACAGGTGGCGCCGGGGGGCGTCGCACCGGGCTCCACGGACCTTCCGGAGCTGACTGCCGCCGCCGATCTCCCGACGGCGCCGGGGCCGGAGTCCGACAACGAGGGCCGTCAGGTCGGCACTCAGGGTGCGGCCGGTGAGGAGATGACCCCGTGAAGCTCGACGTGGCCGCGCTGCGCAGCATCGAGCGGGAGAAGGCCATCTCCTTCGACGCTCTGATGAAGGCGATGGAAACCGCCCTGCTCACGGCTTACCACCACACCGCCGGGTCGGCGCCCGACGCGCGGGTCGTCATCGACCGGACCTCGGGTGAGGTGTCCGTCCTCGCTCGGGAGGATGGTCCCGACGGGACCAGTCGGGAATACGACGACACCCCGGACGACTTCGGTCGGATCGCCACGATGACGGCGAAGCAGGTCATCATGCAGCGCCTGCGGGAGGCGAGCCAGGAGGCCACCTACGGGCAGTACGCCGACCGGGAGCACGAGATCGTCTCCGGGGTCGTGCAGCACCACGAACAGCGGGCCGGCTCGCGGGTGGTGCTCGTGGACCTCGGCACCATCGAGGGCGTGCTGCCGCCGGCCGAGCAGGTCCCCGGTGAGCGCCTCGAGCACGGCGATCGCATCAAGTGCTATGTGGTGCATGTCGCCCGCGGGGCCCACGGCCCCACGGTCACGCTGTCGCGCACGCACCCGGAGCTGGTCAAAGGCCTGTTCGGGCTGGAGGTGCCCGAGGTCGCCGACGGCACGGTGGAACTCGCCGCGATCGCCCGGGAGGCAGGGCACCGCAGCAAGATCGCGGTCCGGTCCAAGGTCGCCGGGGTGAATCCCAAGGGTGCCTGCATCGGCCCGATGGGCAGCCGGGTGCGGGCCGTCATGGCCGAGCTGCGCGGCGAGAAGATCGACATCGTGGACTGGTCCGCTGATCCGGCGGCCTTCGTCGGCAGCGCGCTCTCGCCGGCCCGGGTTGCCCGGGTGGAGGTCACCGACCTGGCGAGCCGGTCCGCGCGCGTGGTGGTCCCGGACTACCAGTTGTCCCTCGCGATCGGCCGGGAAGGACAGAACGCCCGGTTGGCGGCCCGCCTGACAGGCTGGCGCATCGACATCCACTCGGATGCCGAGGACGGTGAACAGGCCGGGGGCCCGCCGGCGGACACACCCCCGGCCACGGCGGCCAGGCGGACGGGGCCGCCGGCGGTACCGCGCCGGTCTCCCACCGCCGGTGGTCACTCCCGGGGCCGGTCGGGATAGACTTAATGATGGCGTGTCGTGCGGAGCCCATCCGTACCTGTATCGGATGTCGAAGCCGCGCGCCGAGTTCTGACTTACTGCGTATCGTCGTGGACGGCGGCGAGCTCCTGCCGGATGCTCGTCGCCGTATGCATGGTCGAGGTGCGCACCTGCACCCCGACGTTGCCTGCCTTGATCTGGCGGAGCGGCGCAGGGCCTTTTCGCGGGCCTGGAGAGTGCCGGGTCCGTTCGGATCAAAGCAGGTCAGGCAGTACCTGGAGCGGCCCCGGTGCGAGGCCGCCGGATCCCGTCCGCGGGATCTGGCGGCAGGAGCGGCTACAGACCGAGGAAAAATCGGGTAGAGAAGTAAGGGTTGGTTCGCGGCAGCGGATGATCCGGGTCAGACGGGACGGACGCCGGCTATCGAGGTGCCCGTCCCGACACCGGCGGCGCCAGAAGACGTCGACAGGGAAGCAGGTCGAGACAGCGATGATCGCTCAATGAGCACCCAGCCATGATCACGACCAGCAGGTAGCGAGGCTACGCGGGCAACGGACCGCGGGCCGAAAGAAGGAGCACCGTGGCAGGAAAGGCCCGCGTACACGAGCTCGCCAAGGAGCTTGGTGTCGACAGCAAAACCGTGCTCGCCAAGCTGAAGGATCTCGGCGAGTTCGTGAAGTCAGCGTCATCCACCGTCGAAGCCCCCGTAGTCCGCAAGCTGAAGGAAGCGTTCCCCACCGAGGGTGGGGCCGCTTCGGGTGCTCGTCCAGGTCCCCGGCCCGCTGGCAACGGCGCCCGCCCGGGACCGCCGCCGCGACCCGGCCTCGCGCCGCGTCCCGGGCCTCGTCCCGTGCCCGGCCGGCCTGGCCC
>NZ_JALKFU020000055.1 GCF_023242965.2 Frankia sp. AgKG'84/4 | reverse complement strand
CCCTCAGTCATCGCCGCCCGTACCGGCGACCTCAGGTGGCGCGACGATGTGGCTCGGCGCGGGGCGCGGCCGCGGTCGCGGGGCCTTCGCTCAGTCGGTCACCGCGTCGGCGACGGTCGGGGTCGTGGCCGCGAGGCGGCGCACGCCGGCGAGCCAGCGGTCGGGGTCGGCGGCCTTGCGGGCCCAGTACTTGCCGACCTCCGGGTGCGGGAGGATGAGGAACCGCTCCGCCGCCAGCCCGTCGATCACCGACGCCGCCACCTCCTCGGCTGTGATCACCGTGCCGGACGCGGCGACGACGGACGCCGCTGCGCGGCCCTCCCGCAGCGGGTCGAGCAGCAGCGGCGTCGAGACCCCCAGCGGGCACACCACCGCCACCCCGATCCCGCGGTCCCCGTAGGTGACCGACAGCCACTCCGCCAGTGCCACCGCGCCGTGCTTGGTCACGGTGTAGGGGGCGTCGCCGGGGGTGGTGAGCAGCCCGGCGGCCGAGGCCACGGTCAGCAGGAAGCCGCTGCCGCGTTCCAGCATCGACGGGAGCACCGCCCGCGCCGCGTACACCTGGGCGAGCACGTTCACGGCGAAGATCTGCTGCCAGGCCGCCGTGTCGACCTCCACGCCGCCGCCCGCGAAGACACCGGCGTTGGAGCAGAACAGGTCGATCCGCCCGTGCCGGTCCAGCGTGCGTTCCACCAGCCCCGCCACGGCCGCCTCGTCGGTGACGTCGGTGACATCCGCGGTCGCGGGGGTGCCGATGTCGGCGGCCACCGCCTCGGCGAGCGCCTTGTCCCGGTCGCTGACGACGACGGCGGCCGCTCCCTCGGCGACGAAGCGGCGGGCCAGCGCGGCGCCGATCCCACTGCCCGCGCCGGTCACGACGGTGACGGCATCACGTACGTCCATCGTTCACTCTCCCACTCCGATGCGTCGCCGCCCCGCCGGGACCTCGACGGCCGCCGGGCCGGCGACCAGCCGGTTCTGCGTGAATCCGAGCTCCTCGACGTCGAGGCGCACGACGTCGCCCGCGCGCAGCCAGCCCGGCGCGGTGTCGGGATTCGTCCGGCGGATCTCCGCGAGGCAGCCGGTTCCGCACGTGCCCGACCCGAGGACGTCCCCCGGGCGCACCACCGTGCCCCGGGAAGCGTAGGCGACGAGCTCGGGGAACGACCAGGACATGTTCGACGTGACGTCGCCGCCGGTGCGCACGCCGTTGAGGTGCACCTCGGTGCGCAGCGCCAGCAGCCCGTCCTCGACGCGGTCGGCGAGCTCGTCGGCGGTGACCAGCCACGGCCCGAGGGTGATCGCCGAGTCCTTCGACTTCGACGGGCCCATGGGGAAACGCATCTCGCGGACCTGCAGGTCCCGTCCCGACCAGTCGTTGAAGATCGTGTAACCGAGGATGTGGTCGGCGGCGGCCCGCGGGCTCAGGTCCGAGCCGGCCCTGCCCACGACGACGCCGACCTCGAGCTCGTAGTCGAACTCCCGGACCCGCGGCGGTATCCGGACCTCAGCGTACGGGGCGGTGATCGCCGCCGGGTTGGAGAAGTAGAACAGCGGCTCCTCGTACCACTCGGTCGGCACCGAACCGGCGAGCTCGGCGAGGTGCCGTTCGTAGGTGAGGAAGTCCCGCACGCTCGGCGGCGTGAGCAGCGGCCCGAACGTCGCCGCCGCCACCGGCACCGCGTCGCCGTGGCGCACCCGGCGCGCGACGTCGGCGAGTGCCTCCGCGCCGCCGTCGATGACCTGGGCCATCGTGGGGCCGCCGGCGTCGAGCAGGCGGATGACATCGTCGTCGAGGACACCGACGCGGGGGCGTCCGTCCGCGTCCAGCAGGGTCGTCAGGCGCATCTCACTTCACCGCCACGGGGTTGACCGGAGAGCCGACGGCGCCGGTGAACGGCAGCGGCTGCGCGGCGAGGAGGAACTCGTGGACGCCGTCGCGGGCGCAGTCCGCGCCCAGCTCGTCGAGGTCCCACATCTCGCCGAGCAGTAACCCCAGGTGCGGCAGCGCCACCTGGTGCAGCGGCTGCATGGCGTCGGGCCACTCGTTGGGCCGGACCTCCACCCCCCACGTGTCGGTGGCGATGGCGGCGATCTCGGTGTCGTGCAGCCAGCCGAGGGTCTCGAACGACAGGCCCGGCGCGGGCCCGCCGGCATAGGCCCCCCAGCCGTTACCGGCGGCGACGCCGCGCCGCGCCCGGGTGAGCTGCCCCGTGCGGATCAGCACGATGTCGCCGCGGCCCACCGCCGAGGTCGGTCCCTGCACCCGGATCGTCTCCCGCAGCTCGGCGCTGGTGATCGGGAAACCGTCCGGCAGCTCACCGCGGGTGCCGAAGGCCCGGCCGACGTCGAGCAGCACACCCCGGCCGACGAGCGGCGCGGCGACGTGCTCGATGCCGGTGACGAGGTCGCCCTCGCTGGTGACGGTCTCGCGGGCGACCCGGCCGTTCCAGGCGACGCCGTGGTCGAAGCAGTGGCCCAGACCGTCCCACTGGGTGGAGCACTGCAGGGGCATGAACACCATGTCGTCGGCGACGGACAGCCCGTGCGGCAGGCCCATCTGCTCCGCCGTGTCCATGCCGGTCGAGGTCATGGTGTGCACCGGGTTGACCCGGCGCTTCCAGCCGAACTGCGGGCCGTTCTCGTCGAAGGGCAGGGCCAGGCTGAACGACCGGCCGTGGCGGGCGAGCCCGGCGGCCGCGGCGCGTAAGGGCTCGTCGAGGAAGTTGACGGTGCCGCGTACGTCGTCGGCGCCCCAGCGGTTCCAGTTGCTGAGACGTTTCGCGGCCGCGGCGATGGCCGCCTCCGGATCGGTGCCGAACTCGGCGGTGATGTCGTGCGTCGTCATCGCTGCGCTCCGGGGATGAGGAGACCGGAAGGGACGGTCAGACCGAGCAGCCGCGCGGCGTTGGCGCCGCGGATCGCCTCGGTGGTGGCGGGGTCGAGACCGGCGGCCTCCAAGCGGTCCACCGGATCCTCGACACCCATGTCGAAGGGGTAGTCGCTGCCGAGGGTGACCTGGCCGGCGCCCATCACCCGGACCAGATGCCGCAGCTGGTCGGGTTCGTAGACCAGGGAGTCGACGAAGGTGCGGCGCAGCAGCGCCGACGGGGGCTCGGCGGTCGTGCGGGCGTCGGCGCCGCGCACCGCCCAGGCGTGGTCGGCGCGCACGACGTAGCTGGGCAGGTAGCCGCCGCCGTGCGCGGACCAGATCCGCAGGTCCGGGTGGCGTTCCAGAACACCCGAGAACAGCAGGCGGGACAGCGCGAGCGCCGTCTCGGTCGGGTTGCCGACGCTGTTGAACAGGTAGTAGGCGTTGAGCCGCTCGCCGAGCGTGCAGCCCCACGGATGGATCAGGACGGCCGCGCCGAGCCGCTCCGCCGCCGCCCAGAACTCCGCCAGCGACGGGTCGTCGAGTTCCCGACCCGGCCCGGCGGACGTCGAGATCTGCACCCCGCGCATCCCCAGCTCGCCGACCGCCGTCTCCAGCTGGCGCACCGCCAGGTCGGGATGCTGCAGCGCGACGGTGCCGATGGGCAGCAGCCGGGCGGCGTCCTTCGCGCAGAACGCCACGACGGACTCGTTGCTCGCCGCGACGATCCGCTCGGCCAGCGCCCGGTCGGCCCAGGCGTGCGGCAGTGGCACGGCGCTCACCGCCTGGAGGTCGACCCGCGCGGCGTCCATCGCGGCAAGGCGCAGGTCCAGGTCGGACAGTCGCGGCGCGAGCGCGCCGATGAGCGCCAGGTTGGCCCGCAGCGACGCGGGGCCGAGCGTGGCCGCGTCCGCCGCGCGCTGGCGCGCCAGCCCCGGGTCGCCCTCGATCAGGGCGTCGACCTCGGGGACGGCGACGTGCGCGTGGACGTCGATGGCGGGTACGGAGGGCACCGGATCACTCCTTGCGGGTCGGCAGGGACGGAGGAACAGCCCGGGAGCTTGGGGTATTTGACAGTCGCTTCCCCCATGTTTCAGGGTGTGACCGGCATCACCGAATTGCGGAGGGTCTGTGAATCTTGGACAGCTGGATCTGAACCTGCTGGTCGTGCTCGACGCGTTGTTACGCGAGAAGAACGTGACCCGGGCGGCGGAAAGTCTGCACCTGTCCCAGCCCGCCACCAGCACGGCGCTCGCCCGCCTGCGGCGCGCCCTGGGCGACGACCTGCTCCGTCGCAACGGCCGCTACCTCGAGCTCACCCCCCGGGCGGAGTCGCTCATCGAACCGGTGCGTGAGGTACTGGCGACGATCGAGCAGACGATTGTCCGGCCGCAGACCTTCGACCCCCTGACCGACTCGCGCCATTTCGCGGTCATCGGCAGCGACTACATCGGCGCGACCCTGCTGCGGCCGCTGATCGCCCGCCTCGTCGGGCTCGCCACCGGGCTGCAGGTCGACGCCGCTCCCGTCGGCGTGCGCTTCATCGAGGCGCTCAACCGCGACGAGGTCGACATCGCGATCCTGCCCGACCGGATCGTCGGCCCGGACGCGATCCCGGACTGCTCGCGCCAGCCTGTCATCGTCGAACGGTTCGTCGGCGTGGTGTGGCGCGAGCATCCGCACGTCGGCGAGCGCCTCACCGCCGACCTGCTGGCCCACTCGCCCTACCTCGGCTATGTCACGTCGGGCGAGCGTTCCTTCGTCGAGGGCGACCTCGACGCCGCCGGCTGCCCGCGCCGGGTCGCGGCGACCTCCAGCAGCATGGTGACCATGGCGTTCCTGCTCGCCGGCACGGACCTCGTGGCGCTGCTGCCGGAACGGCTGGCCAGCCGGGTAGCCGCGGCGGCGGAGATCCGGATCCTGGAGCCCGAGATGCCGTTGCAGCCGCTGCGCGAGTCGGCGTTCTGGCACCCGCGGCGCGACCGGGACCCCGGCCACGTCTGGCTGCGCCAGCAGCTGTTCGCGGTCGCCCGCGCCGAGTTCCCGGACGCCGCCGGCGACGTGGTGGGGTGCGGCGCCCGCCCCTGACCCAGCGGACATCAGGGACCCGGCGGACATCAGGGACCCAGTGGACATCAGGGACCCAGTGGGCATCAGGGACCCAGTGGGCATCAGGCGGGCTCGCTGGTGAGCGCGGCGATGCTGCCGATGAGGGCCGCGACATCGCCCTGTTCCTGCGTCAGCTGCCAGCGCGCGAGCCGCGTCGAGGCCTCCACCACCGCCGCGACGCGGGCGAAGCGGCGGGCGGTGAAGCCGCGCAGCAGCGCGTCGTCGACACGCCCGGCCCCCGTGAGCGTCTCGGCGAGTACGGCGGCGTCCTCCAGCGCCATCGCGCCGCCCTGCGCGAGCGTGGGCGGGCAGGTGTGCACGGCGTCGCCGATGAGGACGACCCGGCCGCGATGCCAGGGCGCGGGCAGCAGGTGCTCCTCCGCCCAGGTGTAGTTGATCTTGTCTGGGTCGGTGATGGACTTCCGGATCTGGTCCCAGGGGCCGTGGTAGGCGGCGGTGAGCCCGCGGACGATGTCAATCTTCTCGGCGTCGGTGACGGCAGTGCGGTCCTGCGCGTCCTCGGCCAGGAAGGCGTAGAGCGACGACGCCGACGTCGGGGTGTAGCCGGCCACGTAGCAGGGGCCGCCGTAGTAGGCCTCGCTCGTCACGACCTCCGGGGGCCGCGGCGCGAAGACCCGCCAGATGCCTATCCCGACTGGCCGCGTCCGCAGCCGCACCCCCAGCAGCCGGCGCACCGAGGACCGCAGCCCGTCCGCGCCGATCACCAGGTCGTAGCGGCCGGTCGAGCCGTCGCTCAGCGACACCTCGACGCCCCCGTCGTCCTGGGCCAGGCTGTCGACCGTCACGGCGAACCGGGCCTTGACCCCGGCGCTGGCGGCCCGGTCCACCAGGATGCGGGCCAGGTCAGGTCGGTACATTCCCATCGAGGCGGGCAGGTCAGGACCGCCGGAGCGGTGCTCGGCGAGTTCCGCGACCACGCTCGCCGCGGCATCCGGCGCGCGCAGGAGCAGCCCGTCCGCCGGCCAGCCTCGCGCCAGGCACTCGGTCAGGACGCCAAGCTGGCGAAGCACCCGCAGCGCGTTGCCCTGTAACGTGATGCCGGAGCCGAGCGCGGTCACGTCCGGCCTGATCTCGACGAGGTCGACGCGCACGCCGGCGTCGGCGAGCAGAGCCGCGGCGGCCGCACCCGCGGTGCCGGCCCCGACAACCAGAACGCTGTCCACAGCGGGCACCGGGTTCACAGCGGCGGCGCGACGAACACGCCGCGGTCGAGATCGTTGAAGCACTCCTTGGCCAGCTGCTCGTCGAAGGGATTCGCCGTCCCCCACTGGTCCTGGTTCTGCTCGTGCGCGATGTCGTAGACGGCGGGATGCCAGCGGTCCTCGTCGACGATCTCCAGCTCGGTGGTGTATTCCACCGTGTTGCCGCTCGGGTCGAGGAAATAGCTGAAGGTGTTGTCGCCGGCCTTGTGTCGGCCCGGACCCCAGATCATCCGGGTTCCGGCGCGCAGGGCCCGGCCCGTTCCGCGCATGTACTCGTCCAGGCCGCGCAGCTCGAAGGAGACATGGTGCAGCGAGACGTGCGGTCCCTTGGCGATGGCCAGGCTGTGATGCTGCGGATTGCAGCGCATGAACTTCATCAGTTCGCCGATGTAGGGGTGGGAGAGCTCGTCGGACAGGGCGAAACCGAGATGCTGTTCGAAAAACGCCTGCGTGCGCGAGATATCGGGGGAGTTCACCACCACGTGGGAAAGCCGCACCGGAATTGACTCCCCCTCCTCGATCGCCCGGTGCTGGCGGGTCTCGACGTCGGCGGAGACCTCGATGGTGCGGCCGTCGACGTCGAAGAAACGGAAACCGTAACCGCCGCCGGCGGTGCGCAGCGCGCCCGGCTCCCCGATGAGCCGCACGTCGGCGGCGCCGAGCCGCTCGGCCAGCGTGTCGACGTCCGCCGGTGTCGCGGCGCCGAACGCGAGCAGATCGAGGCGCTTGTCCGTGTCCCGGCGCAGCCGCACGACGTACTGCTCGGGCGACCCCTCGGCGGCCAGGAACACGACGCCGTCCTCCTGCGCGACCGGGCTCAGGCCCCATACGGAGGTGAAGAATTCGAGCTGTCGGTCGAAGTCGGGCACCGCCAGGGCGACGTGCCGCAGGTGCGTGATCAGACGGGTGGTCATGGTCGTGTTCCGTTCTGCTTGAGCACGGCGGTCTCGGCGACGCAGCGGTTGGACCGGGCGTCGAGGCCGGTGATGGTCGAGTCCGTGACGTCACCCGCGCGTAGCAGCCGCCCGCGCAACGTCGACACTGTGGAGCCGTACGCCGCCAGCGGGCGCACCGCCGAGAGGTCGAGCGCCCGGTCGCGGGCGACGAGCGCCGGGAAGGGGCCGCCGCCGGGATCGGTGAGGCGGGCCAGTGCCCATGGCCCCGTATGGTCGATCCTCGGGACAGACATCACGATCGCGTCGACTCCTTCGTTGGGCGCGTCACCACGTGGCGCCTCGCCAGGATCTGCCGGAAACAGCCTCCGGCGGAAACTCACCCTGTGAATACCGACAATCAACGCGACGAATATCGGCCGTTCTCCTGATGTTCCGTCGGGCTGCGGCCAGTGTCCCGCCCACAGTGGCGCTCGCCGTTGTCTCGCCGCCGAGGTGCCCTCGCGAGCAGCCGCCGCTCACGGTGTTGGGATTACCCGGCGCCGATATCCGCGATCTCGGCGCGCCGACGGACTCGCGGTGCCGCAATGTGCGGGGCACGGTCCGGCTGTACGTGAAGCAGGCCGAGGTGGTCCGGGCCGCCTGTGGCATGGGATTCCTCGGCCTCCGGCGACCCGAGTGCTACGAGCGGATGCTGAACGCCCTCATCGCCACTAGCCACCGGCCGCCTCGACCTGGTCGCGGCCGTGCCGTTTGGCCCGGTACAGCGCCTCGTCGGCGAGGTCGACGAGGCGCTGCTGGTGGTCGTCGGCGCAGGGGGTGAGCGACGCGAAGCCGACGCTGATGGTCACGATGTGGGCGCGGACCGCCGGGTGCGGCTCGGCGAGGTCCGCCACGGCGCGGCGCAGCCGCTCGGCCCGGCGGCCGGCCTCCTCGGCATCGGTGCCGGGCATGACGACGGCGAATTCCTCACCGCCGTAACGGGCGGCCAGGTGCCCGGCGCCGGCGTTCGCGGCGAGGCGGGCGGCGACCTTCTCCAGACAGCGGTCGCCGGCGGCGTGCCCGAGGTGATCGTTGTAGCGCTTGAAGAAATCGATGTCGATCATCGCGAGGGCGATCGGGACGTGCTGGCGCCGCGCCCGCGTCCAGGCGGTGCTGAGGAAGTCCTCGAGGTGGCGCCGGTTGGCCAGCCCGGTCAGCGGATCGGTCCGGGAGAGCAGCTCGAGTCGGTGGTTGGCGGTGGCGAGCTGGTGGGTGCGGTCGGCGACCTTGTGTTCCAGGGAGGCGTAGAGCTGGGCGTTGTCGAGGGAGACCGCGAGCTGCTTGGCGATCATCAGAATGCCGTCGAGGCGTTCGACGGAGAACGCGTCGCGGATCATCCGGTTCTCCAGCAGGAGCACGGCCCGCGCCGCGGCGCGGATCACGATGGGAACGGCCAGCACGGAGCAGCGGTCGAGGTCGGTGAGGTACGGGTCGCGGTGGAACCGGTCGTCGCCGGTGGCGTCGGCGGCGACGACGGCCGTCAGCGTGCGTTCGCAGTACCGCACGACCGAGGACGGCAGGAGTCGCCGTCGGCTGGCCTCCACGAGGGAGATCATGACGCCGGAGCCGGACGGGACCGACCAGCTGCCGTCCTCCTCGTCGCGGAGCACGAGGTGGACCGCGGTCGCGCCCGTCATCTCCGAGAGGATTCCGACGACCCGCGCGCGCAGACCGTCGATGCTGGTCTCGGAGCTCAGGGCCTGGGAGGCGGCGACGATGCCGAGCAGGTCGATGCTGCCGGCGCCAAGGGTGAGGCTGGCCGCGGGCGCCGTGGTGGACGGCACGTCGGGCAGGGTCGGGTAGGCCCAGTCGAGCTGGTTGACCTTCGCGTGCGCACCCCAGGCGAGGTACTCGCGCCTGGCCGCGGCGAGCAGCCGGCCGCCGACGTCGCGAAGTCCGTGGGCGAGGTAGAAGCGGGCCGCGTGCTCGAGGATCAGCGCCCGGTGCCAGGGCCGGTCGCGCGTGCGGGACTCGCTCTGCGCCGCGTCGAACAGGTAGGCCGCCTGCGGGAAGTCACCGACCGTCCAGGCACGTTCGGCCTCCATCAACCGCAGCAGGTGGCGGAAGTTGACGGGCGCGTCGCTCGCCAGTTCGGACACCTGGCCGATCAGCTCGTCCAGCGTGGTGAGCAGGGCGTCGCGCCGCGCGCGGTCCACCACCCGGCGGGCCCGCCCGGCAAGCGAGAGGGCGCGCAGTACCCGGGTCACCGACACGGCGTAGCTCGTCTCGACCGTCGGCTGGGCCGGGAACACCGCTTCGGTGTGCCGGGCCAGGTCTTCGGGGCGGGTGAGGATCGCCGCCCCGAGCGCCTGGGTGACGTGCAGGCTGACGGTGGCATGTGAGTTCTCGGCCAGCAGGCTGAGCCTGGCCGCCTCGTCCGCCGCCGTCTCGGTGCACTCGGCCCGCAGGATCCGCACCAGGTGGCGCAGCGGCCGGATGGTGTCGGCGGCGAGGGTGTTGCCGGTCCGCGCGCTGAACGTCAGTGCGTTGTCGATCTCAGCGGCGACCAGGTCGAGGGAGGGCGCGCAGTCCAGCAGGTTCTGGATCAGCGGGTAGTAGGTCCAGCAGGCCAGCTGCAGATCGCCCGCCTGGATCAGGCCTTCCAGCGTGCGCCGCGCCGCGGCCACGTTGTGCTCGAGGGAGCCGAAGCGGTGGCCGGCGCCGACGGCGTACAGGAACTCCAGGCGCCAGGTGGCGGCCGTGTAGCCGCGTGCGCGGCCGACCTCGAGGGCGCGCCGCACGATGCGGTAGCCGGTCTGGTAGTCGTTCCTGCGGGTCAGGGTGACGATGGGCATCAGCCCGGCGGGGACGAGCAGGTCGGGCGCCGGGCCGCGCTGCGCCCACAGCTGCATCGACCGCACGCTCAACCAGGCCATCGTGTCCAGGTCGCCGAAGAACGCCGGCAGTGAGAGCCCGCCGAGAACCTTGGTGATATCGCTCTGGTCGGGATCGTAGCCAGCGGCCTGGGCCAGGTCATCGGCCGCGCTGGTCCGCTCGAACCAGCGGTAGAGTTCGTCGAGGGCGCGGTCGATCTCGCCACCGAGGTCCGCGGGGGCGGGAATCGCCACGCCGAGTCTGGCCAGGTGGTCGAGGCCGATCCGCATCGCCTTGTCCGCGAGGCCGCGGCTGTTGAGGCTGCTGATCTGCACGGCGACGGCCGCAGTGTACTGGCGCGTCGGCGGGTCGAGCTGGCCGATGTCGCGGAAGACCCCGTCGGCTTCCTCCAGCCGGCCGAGGTTGGTCAGGGAGACGTGTCGCCGCAGGTACAGATCGATGAGCCCGGCGGTGTCCGCCGGGTCGGCGAGGCGCACCGCCGCGCTCAGGAGCCGCTCGGCCAGCGCGTGGTTGGCCGCCACTGTCAACTCGTCCGCGGCGCGCCGGAACAGCCCCGCCGCCACGCGCCGCTCCGCCGGGGCGAGCACCGCGTCGGTGACGTGCTGGTACTGCTCGGCCGCGGCGGCGAAGTACGCGGGTCGCCGCGCGAGTCGCCGGGCCACGCGCAGCCGTCGGACGTGCCGTTGCTCGGCGGTGAGCGCACCCAGCAGGGCCTCGTGTGTGCGGTCGTGGTGGAACCGCACACTCTGGTGGTCGTCGGGTTCGAGGACCAGCAGGCCTTCGGCGAACGCGGGAGCGAGCCGGCGCTCCACCTCGCCCGGTGTCAGGCTGGTCGCCGCGGCGAGCAGGTCCGTCTCCACCCGGCCGGCCAGGCAGGCGAGCACGCTCACGACCTCGGTAGTGGCCGCTGGCAGCGCCGCCATCCGGCTCGCCAGCAGCGCCGTCATGTCCACCGAGTCCAACCGGGCGCGTAGTTCGGCCGGATCCCATCCCCACCCGCTGTCGCCAGCGGTCAGCAGCCGGTCGTGACGAAGCGTGTTGACCAGCTCGACCGTGTCGTAGGGATTGCCGCGGGTGGCAGGCGCGATCAGCCGGGCCAACTCCGCCGCGGGCTGGGGATCCAGGTGCAGCAGGTCGGCGAGGAGGCCCGACTGCCCTTCGGGCGCCAGAGCACCCAGCCGTAGCTGACGGGGGCCGGGGAGCTGGGAGCGCCAGCGGGCGAGCATCGGCGTCAGCGGATGGGTGGCGTCGACGTCGCCTTCCCGGTACGCGGCGACGAGCAGCAGGCCGTCGACCCGTTCCACGCCGCTGAGGATCTGTTCGACGGTGCCCAGCGGGGTGCGACCGGCCCACTGCAGATCGTCGACGAAGAGCACCACCGGCCGCTTCGGGCTCGCGATGGCGCGCAGCACCTCGACCGCGCCGTGCTGGATACGCCCGGGAGTCGTCAGCGGATCGCCCGGCTCCGGATCGACCTTCAGCAGCGCCTTCAACTCGGGCACGACGGCCGCGGCCAGCCCGGCGTTGGGCCCGAGCGTGCTGAGCAGCCGTTCGCGGATCTCGGCCAGGTCACTGTCGGGTTCGGCCAGCAGGGGGCGGATCAGCGCGCGGAACGCCTGCCTGACCCCGTCATACTCCAGGTCGCGGCGGTACTGGTCGAACTTGCCGGCAACGAACCAGCCGTTGACCCCGGCCACGATCGGCCGCAACTCGTTGACCAGCGCGGTCTTACCCACCCCGGGCGCGCCGCTGACGAGCAGCCCGGTGCACCGCCCGGCGAGGGCGTCGAGGAACGCCGTCCGCAGCTCGCCGATCTCCTCGTCGCGCCCGGCCAGCCGGGACGGTGCCATCGTCCGCGCCGGGATGTCGAGCGCGCCGGGACGGGTCATCGCCTCGCCGCGGCGCAGCGCCGCGAGATCACGCAGCAGCCCGTCGGCGCTCTGGTACCGGTCGTCCGGCTCCTTCTCGAGCAGATGCATGATGATCGCCGACAGGCTCGCCGACACCGCGGGATTGCGCGTCGCCGGGGCGACGGGCACCCGGGCGAGATGATCATGCATGATGCGCAGCGGGTCACCCGTGCCGAACGGCGGCCCGCCGGTCGCGAGTTCGTAGAGGGTCGCCCCGAGTGCGTACAGGTCGGCGCGCTGGTCCACCGGGCGGGCGGTCCGCCCGGTCTGCTCCGGCGCCAGGTACGCCAGTGTGCCGGCGACCTCGCTGGGATGGACGAACCGCGGCTGGACGGACACCAGGGTGGTGGCGAGCGCGAAGTCGACCAGGTGCGGTGCGCCGTGCTCCCCGCTCATCACGATGTTCGCGGGGCTGATGTCGCGGTGCACCACCCCGCGATGGTGGATCTCGGCCACGGTGCGGGCGAGTGATTCGGCCGTGGCGAGCAGCGTGGCCTGGGCCAGCGGGGTCGTCCGTGCTGACAGCGCGGGCCCGCCGACGTCTGCCAGCAGGATCGCGTTGTCGTCCTGCTCGGGGCCGGCGGTCGGGTGCGCCATGCCCTCGATGCCGGACAGGCGGTCGAGGATCTCGGTCTCGTGGCGGGCCCGCTGCGGCCCGCCGTTCGCCAGCGCCTCCTTGCGGATAACCGTGCGCGTCGAGAGGACCAGGCGGGTGACGCGGGACCGGGTCGACTCGTGCACCAGCTCGGTTCGCAATATCACCGCCGGATCCGACGTACTGCCCTGTAATCCCATCCGCGCACCCCCGGTTCGGATCGCGGCCCCACATGTTCCAGTCTGCCCGCGATCATGACAGTGCCAACCATTGCCCCGGGAGCCGCATTCGGCGCCGGTTTCTATGGCTTCGGCACGTTGCGGCCCTATTATCCCGACGACTATCCCGGCCGGCGAAGCGGTGGGGGGTGATCTGGTTTACGGCAACGTGCTATGTTATCCAGACTTTTATGGGTGTTTGCGGACGTCTCCGTGGGTGCTGTAATCACCCTGAGTGCACGCCGGAGGGAATGGGTGGATGGTCGAATTTGGGGAGTCTGTAGGCATTCGGCGGTCATCGCATCCGACCCGTCGGTCGCACGCGCGCTGACAGTGGCCGCGGACCTGCGGGCGTCGGGCGTACGACCGGCCGGTGGCGGCGCCGCGAGCCCACGCCGCGGCGAGACCGGGCCGGTGATCCGGCGGGCCACCCAGCTGCTGACCGCCTTCACGCCGAACCGTTCGGCGCTGACGCTGACCCAGCTCGCGCGACGGGCCGGCCTGCCCCTCACCACGACCCACCGCCTCGCCGGCGAGCTGGTCGAGAACGGTCTGCTGGAACGGGACTGCGCCGGGGCGTTTCACATCGGCCTGCGGCTGTGGGAGATCGCGTCCCTGGCGCCCCGCGGGCTGGGGCTGCGCGAACTCGCGCTGCCCTACATGGAGGATCTCTTCGCGGTCGTCCAGAACAACGTCCAGCTCGCCGTGCGCGACGGCGTCGAGTCCGTCTGGATCGAACGCCTCGGCGGGTGCAACGCGGTCCCGCTGCTGACCCGCGTCGGTGGACGCTTCCCGCTGCACCCGACCGGCGCCGGCCGGGTGCTGCTCGCCCATGCTCCGGCGGAGCTGCAGGAGGAGGTGCTCGCCGCGCCGCTCGCCCGCTACACGCCCCTGACCATCACCGGGCCGAGGGAGCTGCGGTGCCTGCTCGCCGACGTTCGGGCGCACGGTTTCGCCGTCAACGATCGCCAGGTCAGCCCGGACACGTTCTCGGTCGGCGCGCCGGTGCGCGGCGCGACGGGGGACGTCGTCGCCGCGGTCTCGGTGGTGGTGCCGGCGAGTTCGGCGTGCACGGCGGCGCTCGTGCCGGTCGTCCAGGCGACCGCACGCGCCATCTCGCGGGCCGTGTGCGCGGCGGCGCCCGGCGAGGACTGACTCAGCGCGGTGGCGCCGCGTCGCCGGTTCCGTCGAGCAGGGGCAGTCCGGTCAGCTCGCGCAGCTCCTCGACCGTGGCGTCGAAGGTGGCGGTGACCGTCACCGTCGGCGACTGCGCGTCGCTGGCCAGGACGAAGATCGCGAGGTCGGTGTAGACGCGGCGCACGCAGCCCACCCCGGTGAGCGGATAGGTGCAGGTCCCGACGAGCTTGGCGTTCCCCTGCCGGTCGAGCAGGGTCATCATCACGAAGGTCTGCTTCGCGCCGATCGCGAGGTCCATCGCCCCGCCGACGGCGGGAATGTCCTGCGCCCGCCCGGTGTGCCAGTTCGCCAGGTCGCCCGCCGCCGAGACCTGGTAGGCACCGAGCACGCACACGTCGAGATGCCCGCCGCGCATCATCGCGAAGGAGTCGGCGTGATGGAAGTAGGACGCGCCGGGCCGCTCCGTGACCGGCACCTTGCCGGCGTTGATCAGGTCGGGGTCGATGTCGTCGCCCGTCGCCTCCGGGCCCATCCCGAGCATGCCGTTCTCGGTGTGCAGCGTGACCTCGTCCTGCGGGTGCAGGTAGGCGCTGACCATCGTGGGCAGGCCGATGCCCAGGTTGACGTAGGAACCGTGGGGGATGTCGCGCGCGGCCGCCCGGGCGATCCCGGCGCGGTCCAGGCCGCGCCGGCCGGTGGCGGAGACTGCCTCGGTCACGTCGCCGCTCCCGTCGTGTGCAGCGCGCCGTCGCGCGCGCCGCTGGTGGCTCCGACCGCGACCATCCGGTCGACGTAGATGCCCGGGGTGACGACGTTCTCCGGGTCGAGGTCGCCGGCGGGGACGATCCGGGTGACCTCGGCGACCGTCGTCGTCGCCGCGGCTGCCATGATCGGGCCGAAGTTGCGGGCGGTGCGGCGGTAGGTGAGGTTCCCGTGCTCGTCGGCGACGTGCGCCCGGATGAGGGCGAAGTCCGCGCGCAGCGGGTATTCGAGGACGTGGTGGCGCCCGTCGATCTCCCGGGTCTCCTTCCCGGCGGCGAGCAGCGTGCCGTAGCCGGTCGGGGTGTAGAAGGCGCCGATGCCGGCGCCCGCGGCGCGGATCCGCTCGGCGAGGTTGCCCTGGGGCACCAGCTCCAGCTCGATCTTTCCCGCGCGGTACTTCTCGTCGAAGTGCCACGAGTCGGTCTGGCGGGGGAAGGAACAGATGACCTTGCGGACGCGGTCCGCCGCGATCAGCCGCGCGAGGCCGACCTCGGCGCTGCCGGCGTTGTTGTTCACGACGACCAGGTCCCGCGCGCCGCGCTCCAGCAGCGCCTCGATCAACGCCACCGGCTGCCCGGCCTCGCCGAACCCACCGATCATCACCGTCGCGCCGTCGGGTATCCCGGCCACCGCGTCAAACGGTGCGGTCACGATCTCGACCACACTCATCCCTGCGTCTCCTCTCGATCGGCCTCAGGCCGATCGGCCGTCCCGGGTCGGGTGACCCGCGGCGGCCGACCGGTCGGCGACGCTGTCCTCAGGACGGCAGTCCCCACGCCGCCCGGAAGACCTTGCTCCAGGTGTCACCGCCAACGAGCGTGCCGTCGTCGATCGCCGCCTGGGACAGGGCCACGCCGTGAATGTTCGTCTCATCGAAGATGCGGTAGGGCGTGTTCAGCCGAACCCACGGCGTCGCGCCGGTCAGGACCCGAATGGTCTGGTCGAGCACAGCCCACGCGGCGTAGCTCGGGCTCACCTGGACGTCGGCCCGCTGGAACTGTCCGCTCGACACCCGCTGCAGCGCGGCCAGGTCACCGATGGCGCCGACGAGTTTGATGTTCTTGCCGCGCGGCGAGTTCTGCAGCCCGGGAACCACGTACTGGACGTTTGCGTCGAACTCGGACAGGACATAGTTGATCTTTGTGTCCTTGAGCAGTGCGGTGCTCACCTGCGTGCCGAGGCCGCCGAACTGCGCGGCCGTGACATTGATGGTCTGGACCCGGCAGTCCGGGCAGTTCTTGGTGAAGGTCGGCGTGACGTAGTCCGTGATGTACTTGATCTGCAAGGGCGTATCGTTCTGCTGCACGAGGAGAACGTTGGCCTTGCCGCCGGAGTCGGCGATTATCCAGTTGGCGGCGGCCTGCAGCATCGTCGGTCCGCCGGTGCCAGCGTAGGTGACGCCGTTCGCCGGGGGAAGGTCCTCCGCCTCGGCGGAGATGATCTGGACACCCGCGCCCTTCAGCGCGGCGGCGCCCTGGCCGATGAGGTCGACGGGAATGTTGTCGAGCACGATCGCGTCATAGTGCTGGCTGATCGCCTGGGTCACGCACGCGCCGATGTTCGCGGGGGTGAAGTTCCCGTCGCAGCCGTCGATCGAGACGCCCGGGTCGGACGCCGCTGACCGCATCGCTTTCAGGACGGTCTGGAAGTAGGGAATCTTGAGGCTGATCGCCGTGTAGAGAACCTTCTTTCCCTTGGCCTTCTCGATCTGCTTGACGGGCGTCAGATCCGCGGTGAAGGTCTGCTTGTCGAGATGCGCGCTGATCGCCTGCCGGGCGGCGGTGGCACCCGGGGCGCTCGCGGACCCCGGGGCGCTGGTGGACCCCGGGGCGCTGGTGCTCGGGCCGGCGGACGACGACCCGCAGCCGGCCGCGGTGAGGACCACCGCGAGGGGTAACGCCGCGGCGAGCAGGGATCGGCGTGGCCGGCGCGAACCGGCTGGCCGGCGGGACGTTGAGGACATGGAACTACTCCTTGGTGAGGCCGGAGGCCTGCTCAGGCGGCGCCGACCCGGCGTCGCAAAAGGGTGGACACGGTCACCGCGAGAACCAGCGAGGCCCCGAAGAAGAAATCGCTGATCCACCCCGAGAGGCCGAGGATCTGTAGGCCGACGATGCCCGTGTAGAGAAAGAAGACGGCAACCCACGTGCCGACCGGATTGAACCGCCCGGGCACGATGATCGCAGTGCCGAGAAAGGTGGCGGCGAGTGCGGGAAGCAGGCTCGCGGTCGAGCTGACCGGGTCGAAACCGCCGAGGTTCGCGGCCATCAGCATGCCGCCGAGCCCGGAGAGCAGCCCGGAGAAGACGAAGGCGCCGAAGCGGATGCGCTTCACGTTGACGCCGGCGAGCCGCGCCACCTCGCTGTTCGCGCCCACGAACGTCATGTGCTTTCCCAGGGGCGTGGCGAACAGCACGTAGGTCAGTACGACCACCAGCGCGACGCCGTAGAAGAACAGCAACGGCAGGCCGCCGACCTGTGTCGTGGCGATGTCCGAGAACCCGAACGGCAGCCCGTTGACCGACGTCAGGTGGGAGATCCACAGCGCCACCCCGATCAGCGCCGTGGCCATCCCGAGGGTGGTGATGATGGGATCGGATAATGCCCCGTGGAGTGGTGTAGATCGGTTCGCGTTCCGCTCTGCGTCTTTCGCTATTATGCGGCCTGAATATCG
>NZ_JALKFU020000559.1 GCF_023242965.2 Frankia sp. AgKG'84/4 | reverse complement strand
CGCCGGCACGGCGCCGCCCAGGCCGCCCAGGCCGCCGAGACCGCCGAGACCGCCGAGCCCCTCGGCGCCCCCGAGCCCATCAGCACCGCCGAGCCCATCAGCACCGCCGAGCCCCCCTGCACTGCCGAGCCCCCCGGCACCACCGAGCCCATCGGCACCACCGATGCCGTTCGTGCTGAGGATGCCGTTCGCGGTGCCGAGACCGTCGGCGCCACCGAGGCCGCCCGCGCCCCCCAGGCCACTCAGGCCGCCGCCGAGACCGTTCAGGCCCGCGCCGAGGTCCCCGCCGAGACCGCTCAGGCCGCCGCCGAGACCGTTGAGACCGTTGCCCAGCCCGTTGAGCCCCGCGCCGAGGTCGCCGCCGAGACCGCTCAGGCCGCCGCCGATGCCATTCAGCCCGTTACCCAGACCGTTGAAACCGTTCCCGATGCCGTTGAAGCCGTTCCCGATGCCGTTGCCGAGGCCGTTGAGCCCGTTCCCGATACCGTTGAAACCGTTGCCGAGGCCGTTCAGGCCGTTCCCGATACCGTTGAAACCGTTCCCGATGCCGTTGGCGAGATTGTTCAGCCCGTTGCCGACGCCGTTGAGGTAGTTGTTGACGTCGTTGTTGCCGCCGGCGAGGTCGGGGGGTGGCGCCGAACGCGGTGGGGGCGGCGGCGGCATCTTCGCGAGTTTCATCGCGGTCTGCGCGGCCCCGAGCGCCGTGACCAGTTTGCCCGCGGCGGTCACCGACGGCGCGAACGCCGCCTGGACGTGATTGGCCCACTGCGCGCGCAGCGCGGTGTCGACCTTGAACCATTCAGGCTGGCGCAGCACCGCGAACTCGCCAGGGACACCGACCCATTCCGGGAAGCTGATATACATCTCCCGCCAGCTGCCGGAATCGGAGTCGTAGCCGAGCTCACCGCGAATGCGGCCGGTCTCCCACAGCCCGCCCGAGTGGTTGCGGTTGGGGTCCGAGCCCAAGCTGTCGAACACGCGGGAACCGTCGAACATGGCGACGATCAGGTTGAACGGGTGGACCCACACGCCTTTCGGGCCGGGCAGCGCGGCGCGCGCGTCGCCGGCCTCCTTCTCGCCCATCCAGTACGCGTTGTCCTGGCGCAGCGCCGTGACGAACGCGCGCGCCGCGGCGACGGCGCCGTCCAGCGGGCCTTTCCAGGTCGCCGCCGCCTCGGGAACACCTTTGAGGCCGCTCTCGGCGGCGACGACCCGGTCCCGGAACGCCTGCGCGGCCGAGCCGGCGAACGCCGCCGCCTTCGTGTCGATCCCGGTGACGTCGGCGTCCAGACCGGCCAGGGTCGTGCCGCTCCACGCGCCGATGCCGGCCAGCGCCTGGTTGATGCCCTCGAGGGTGTCCGGGTCGAACGCGTAGCCCGGCCCGACGAGCCCTTTGAGGATCGCGCCGGCGGCGTTCGTCCAAGCGGTGCCGAGCGCCATCAGCGGGTTCGACCCGGCCGTCGCCGCGCCCGACTGCTCGCCCGGCGTGGTCGCGTTGCGGCTGTCCCCGTCGGTCGAGGTCTTCGCGCCGACCCACAGGGTCAGCCATTCATAGTTGCTGCCCCAGTCGTTGGTCATCCACCGCCAGAACGTCAGCGCGCCCTTCTGGAAACTCGGTTTCGCGCTGCCGCTCGTGGCGTACTTCTCGTGCCGTTCGTCGGGAATCAGCCACAGCGGCGCGGCGGCACTGCGCACGGTGTCCGGGCGCAGCGCACTGTCGATTCCGGCGCCGGTGTAGGAGCCGCTGGCGCCCTGGCCCGGGGTGGTTCCCCCGCCGGGGGGCGAACCGCCGGTGTTGATCACTCCCCCGGTGCTGCCGAGGACGTAACCGAGGATCGTGTTGAGCACATCCTCAATGAGGCCAGGCGCCGCCATGGTCAGCTCCCGCCGGCCGGGGGGTTGTTACCCGCCGTCGCCGACGAGGTGCTCGTCGGAATGAACGACTCGAACTCCTCGGCCGTCAGGGTGTTGAGGTGTTCGACGGCGCTGGAATCGTCCAGCAGGTACTGCAGGCCCCAGCGCAGGTTCGTGGCGTTGGTGTAGGTGGTGTCGATACGTCCGGTGAGGTTCGTGCGCACCTTCTCCAGGTCCTTGGCGAGGTTCACCGCCTCGGTGAAGCCGGCGCCGCCCAGGCGCAGCGGGAAGGCGTCGCCGAGGCTGATCTGCGAGTCCGGGTTGGTCCCCCAGGTGTAGTTCGTCATCCGCAGGTCGATGTCGTCGAGCAGCGCCTGGTACTTGTTCTTCAGCCTGGTGAGGGTCGGTTCGTCGATGACGATGTTCTCGGCCACCGGTGCTCCTTCCTGTCGCTGCGTGGGGACGGGCGGCGGCCGGCGGCGACCCGATGCCACCGGTGGAGGGGAACCACGCGGTACCGTCGGCCGCCGGCCCGGCCGCCGCCGGGTGAGGGCCGCTAGATGAGCTGGCCGAAGACGTTCGCGCCGCGGCCATCGCCGAGGACGTACTCGTTGTGGATCTCCTGGAGGCGCTGGCGGCCGAGGGCGAGAGCGGCGTTCATGTCGGCCTGGCCCTTGTTCCACTGCTGCTGGGCGAGGGAGTAGTTCGCCGGGGCCTGGCCCTCGTTGGCGGCGATGAAGGCGTTGACCTTCTGGGTGAGGGTCGTCAGCGACTGCTCGAGCTGGGAGTTGACGAAGGTGAGCTCGTCGGCGGTGTCGAGGGCGCCGTTCGGGCTGAACTGGTAGGTGGCCATGGCTGTGCCTCCAGGGTCTGCGGATCCAGGCTCTGCGGATCCAGGCTCTGCGGATGGGTCGGCGGGCGCAGGGGCCGGCCGGTGAGGTGCGAGGGTCGGGCGCGGACGGTCAGGTCAGGCCGACGGCCCAGTTGGAGCCGAGCATCGCGGTGTTGTCCTCGGTGGAGGTGGTGATCTTGGCGTAGCTGGCCATGGACTCGTTGAGCAGGTTCAGCGCGGCCTTGACCTCGTTGAAACCGTTCTGCCAGGCGGCGATCGCGTCGCGGTACTTGCCGGCGGCGACGCCGCCCCACTGGGCGAACAGCATCGACCCGGCGCTGTCGATGGTCTGCTGGACCTTGACGCACTCGTCCTGGCACTCGTCGAAGGCCAGGATCATGGCCACGGTGGTGGTCTCGTCGGAGATGAGCAACGGATCGGCCATGCGGCGGTCCTCCTCAGGTTGCCCCGCGGGTGCGGGGATCGGTCACGGTGCCGGCTCGGCGGGTGCCGTTGGGGCTGGCGCGGTCGGGGCTGGCGCGGTCGGGGCTGGCGCGGTCGGGGTGGATGGTGCTCACCGCCGCTCGGGGGTGTAGAGGCGCGGGCCGGCCGGCAGCAGGGCCGCCAGCCGCGCGGGGACGACGCTCGCCTGGTCGGCGCTGACGCCCAGGGCCTTCGGCGCGTCGCCGTCGAGCGGGTAGCGGATGCCGGCGCCGTCGACGAGCAGCAGCGGCTGGTCCTTCGCGGCGACGTCGGTGCGCCCGACCAGCAG
>NZ_JALKFU020000558.1 GCF_023242965.2 Frankia sp. AgKG'84/4 | reverse complement strand
GCCGGGCGGTCGGGCCCGGCGCCCTGGCGCGATTCCTCGCGCCGCTCGATGAGCTCGGCCGGCGTGGGCTGGCCGGCCTCGCGGGCCTGGCGCGCCTGCCACAGGCTCACGACCATCGTGCTGAGGACGACCAGGCCGCTGAAGATGATGCTGCCCCCCGACCACGGCGACGACGCGGGCAGCGTGTCCACGACGATCCACACGATGCCCGCCGCCACCATCCCGAGGCCGAACAGGATCGTGAACGCCGAGTACAGCGGCTTCGCGGCCGCCTGGTCGGCGAGGTCCGCGGCCTTCTGCCGGGCCCGTTCGAACCGGCTGCGGGCCCACTCGTACTCCAGGCTCAGTACGAAGAAGCCGAGCGCCACCACGAGGAACCCCGGCCCGGGCAGCACGAGCATCGCGATGCCGACACCGAGGATCGCCACGCCCAGCATGGTCACAACCAGCCGGCGCAACAGCCGGGTACCTGTGTTCAACACGTCGTGCGACTCTCCCCTGCGTACGGCGGCGCCCGACGCCGCGCGGCCGATCGCCTGGCCGGGGCCGCGAAGCCTGGCGCAGCGGTCGGCATCGGTGAACCCGGCCGCGGTCCCAGTGCGGCCGGACCCCGCCGGAGCGGGTGATCGTGACGGACGTGCGCTCTCCTACCCCGTACCAACGCCGGACACCGCCCATTCGTGGCCCGCATCCCCGGTCGCCATCGTGACCTGGACCGCTTCGCGTCCGCCGGCACCGACAGGGTGTGCTCCGTTGGGTGGCGTGAGCACGGCCGCGGCTCCGACCGCCGCGAACGACGATCAGGGGTAGCACGTTGGTTAGGGTGACCAAAGGCGGCTCACCCGGGGCATCCCGCTCGTGAGCAGGCACGATGACGTGCGGAGAGGGTTGGCTGTGGACATCGAGGAGACGGCACTGCCCGGGATCGGGCTTCGCCACGACTTCCAGACCCGCAGCGGGCGGCGGATCGGCGTGGTGTCCCGCCATCACGGCCGGCGCGACCTGGTGCTGTACGACGCCGAGGACAGCGACGCCGTCCGCGAATGCGTCACGCTGACCGCGGAGGAGAGCGACGCGTTGTCCGAGCTGCTCGGGGCGCCGCACATCGTCGAGAAGCTGGCGGACATCAGCAGCGCGTTCGCCGGGCTTGTCGGCGAGCAGATCGCGATCGACGCGGACTCCCCGTACGCCGGGCGCCCGCTCGGCGACACCCAGGCCCGCACCCGGACCGGCGCGTCCATCGTCGCGGTCGTGCGCGACCATGTCGTGCACGCCTCCCCGCGGCCCGACTTCAGATTCGACGCCGGCGACATCGTGGTTGTCGTCGGGACCCCGGAGAACACCGCGTCCGTCGCGGCGTTGCTCCGCAACGGTTGACGAGCCGGACGGCCATCGCGAGTGCACTCGACGACAAACATCTTCCTTGAGCTCGGCGGGGTGCTGTTCTGCCTCGGCATCCTCGGACATCTGGCCATGCGGGTCGGCATCTCGCCGATCCCGCTCTACCTCCTCGGTGGGCTCGCCGTCGGCAAGGGCGGGCTGCTCTCGCTCGGCGCGAGCGAGGACTTCATCGAGATCGGCGCCGAGATCGGCGTCGTCCTGCTGCTGCTCACCCTCGGCCTCGAGTACACCGCCTCGGAGCTGCTCTCCGGCCTGCGCAGCAACGCCCGGGCCGGCGTGCTCGACCTGGTCCTCAACTCCGCCCCCGGGATCATCGCCGCGTTCGTGCTCGGCTGGGGTCCGGTGGCGGCCGTCGTGCTCGGCGGGGTCACGGCGATCTCGTCGTCCGGCATCATCGCGAAGGTCCTCGGCGACCTCGGCCGCCTCGGTAACCGGGAAACCCCGGTCGTGCTGTCCGTGCTCGTGCTCGAGGACCTCGCGATGGCCGTCTACCTGCCGATCCTCACCGCGCTGCTGGCCCACCAGACGGTCGCCCGCGGCTCGCTGACCGTCGCCATCGCCCTGGGCCTGCTCGCCGTGGTGCTCTGGCTCGCGCTGAAGCACAGCCCCAAGGTCACCCGGCTGGTGTTCAACCCCAAGGCGGACCGCAACGATGAGATCCTGCTCCTGCGGGTGCTCGGCCTCGCGCTGCTCGTCGCCGGCCTCGCCCAGCGCATGCAGGTCTCCACCGCGGTCGGCGCGTTCCTCGTCGGCATCGCCCTGTCCGGCCCGGTCGCCGAAGGCGCGGCGGAGGTGCTCAGCCCGCTGCGGGACCTGTTCGCCGCGGTGTTCTTCGTCTTCTTCGGCATGCAGACCGAGCCCGCGCAGATCCCCTCGGCGCTGCTCGCCGGCTCCCTGCTGGCCCTCGCCGGCGTCACCACAAAGATGATCACCGGCTGGTGGGCGGCGCGTTCGGCCGGCATCGGGACGATGGGCCGGTTCCGGGCCGGCGCGGCGCTCGTCGCCCGCGGCGAGTTTTCCATCGTCATCGCCGGGCTCGCCGTCGCCGCCGGCATCGAACCTCGCCTCGGCCCGCTCGCCGCCTGCTACGTGCTGCTCATGGCCATCATCGGGCCGCTGGCGGCACGCTTCGTCGAACCGGTCACCCGGGCCTCCCGGCGGCGCCTGGCCGCCCGCGCCTGAGGGCTCAGCGGCCTTCCCGGCCGGGGAACCACCGCGCCGGGCGCGATGTTTGGCAGGATGCGGCCCATGACCGGTCTCCTCGAAGGTAAGCGCATCCTTGTCACCGGCGTCCTCACCGAGGCGTCCATCGCGTTCAGCGTCGCCCGCATCGCCCAGGAACAGGGCGCGCGGGTCGTCCTCTCCGGCTTCGGCCGGGGTCTGTCCCTGACCCGCCGCATCTCCCGGCGCCTGCCCACCGAGGCCCCCGTCGTCGAGCTCGACGTCACCGACGAGGAGCAGCTCGCCGGCCTCGCCGAGCGGGTGCTCGAACACGTCGACGGCCTCGACGGCGTGCTGCACGCGATCGGCTTCGCGCCCGAGTCGGTCCTCGGCGGCAAGCCGTTCGTCGAGGCCGCCTGGTCCGAGGTCGGCACCGCCCTGCAGGTCTCCACCTGGTCGCTGGCGTCGCTGACCCGCGCCACGCTGCCGCTGTTCGGCGAGAAGGCGTCGGTCGTCGGGCTCGACTTCGACGCCTCGGTGGCCTGGCCGTCCTACGACTGGATGGGCGTGGCCAAGGCCGGTCTCGCCTCGGCCGCCCGCTACCTGGCCCGTGACCTCGGCCCGCGGGGCGTGCGGGTGAACCTCGTCGCCGCCGGCCCGCTGCGCACGATGGCCGCCAAGAGCATCCCGGGCTTCAGCCAGTTCGAGGACGTCTGGGACGGGCGGGCGCCGCTCGGCTGGAGCGTCCACGACACGACCCCCGCCGCCCAGGCCTGCGTCGCCCTGCTCTCGGACTGGTTCCCGGCGACCACGGGCGAGACCGTCCACGTCGACGGCGGCGTGCACGCCGTCGGCGTCTGACCGACCCCGCGGGGCCACGCCGCCCGCGAGCCGGCCGGGGAGGACAACGC
>NZ_JALKFU020000557.1 GCF_023242965.2 Frankia sp. AgKG'84/4 | reverse complement strand
CCACACAGCCGCCGCCGTCCGCGCGCGGCGGGCCGGCGGGACCAGCCGCCGTTGCGGGCCGGCTCCTCTGTGGACGTCACGGGGCCTCGACGACCTCCGCCCAGCGCTGCAGCAGGGTATGTGCCTCGGTGAGGTCGGCGCCCTCCGCCCACAGCCGCGTGACGGCCTCGCTGGGGTCGGGCAGCACCAGCACCCAGGAGCCGTCCGGGCCGACCACCCGCGCCCCGTCGGTGGTGTCCAGGGTGTAGCCGGCGTCGGTGTCGACGGACTCGACGACGCGGCGCATCACGGTCCCCTTCGCCGCCCACGGCGTGGGCACCGAACGGCGCAGGACGGCCACCGAAGGTATCCGGGAGTCGATGGCGCTCAGCGTGAGGCGGGTCCTGGCCACCAGGGCGAGCAGTTTCACGAACGCCGCGAGGCCGTCGATGGCGGGCCCGAACTCGGGGACGACGAACCCGCCGCGCCCGTCGGCGGCGAACACCACGCCGTCCTCCCGGGCGACCGCGGACAGCGCCGCCGCCGACAGCGACGTTCTCGTCACGGTCAGCCCGTGGAAGCGGGTCACCTGGTCGGCGACCCGGGTGGTGGTGACCGGGACGGCGACTCGTGCCCCGCGGCTCTCGGCGGCGACGAGGTCGAGGAAGACCAGCAGCGCCCGGTCGTCGTCGATCAGGTCACCGCGCTCGTCGACGATGGCGATGCGCTCGCCGACGTGGTCGAAGCGGACGCCGAAGGCCGCGCCGGAACTCGCGACGAGCGCGCCGAGCCGGTCCGTGGCCCGCAGGTCGTCGGAGGCGTTGTGGGTCGGGATGACCTCGTCGAGCCGGCCGTTGACGGTGAGCACGTCGACACCGAGGCGCCCCAGCAGCGTCGGTAGCACCAGCGACGCGGACCCACCGGACGGATCGACGACGATCTTCAGGTCGGCATCGGCGATCCCGCCGGTGTCGACCCGGTCGAGCAGGTCCTGGGTGTAGAGGTCCAGCGTGCGGGCGGGGAAGCGCAGGTCGCCGATCTCGCCGGGGAAGGCGCGGCGGAACTCCTGGCGGGAGAACACCCGGTCGAGCTTGCGCTGCGCGGCCGGGGACAGGTCGTCCCCGTCGGCGTCGAGGAACAGGATGTCGATGCGCTCGGCGTCGCCGGGGGTGGTGCGGACCATGATCCCGCCGGCGGCGTTGGAGGAGCGGACGTCGAAGCGGGTCACCGGCATCGGCGCGACCTCGAGGTCGCGGATGTTGATCGCACCGGTGGTCAGCGCGCTGATCACGGCCCGCTTGAGCGCGCGGGCCGCCCGGGAGCCGTCGCGGGCGGTGGTGACGGTCGCGCCCTTGCGCAGACTCGTCGCGTACGCGGCGGCGAGGCGGACCACCAGCTCGGGCGTGATCTCGACGTTGATCAGGCCGGACACGCCGCGGGGCCCGAACAGGGTCCGCTGCCCGCGCGACTCCCAGATCACCGACGTGTTCACGACCGCGCCGGCCTCGATCGTCTTGAACGGGTACACCTTCACGTCGTGCGAGACGAACGCCTCCTCGCGGACGACGCACTCGTTGCCGATGACCGCGCCCTCCTCGATGCGGGCCGCGCGCAGCACGTCGGTGCTGCGCCCGATCACGCAGCCGCGCAGGTTTGTCTGCGGGCCGATCAGCGCGTTGTCCTGCACGATCACCCGGTGCAGGAACGCGCCGCTCTTGACCAGGACGTTGCTGCCGAGCACGGTGAACTCGCGCAGTTCGGCGCCGGCCTCGACCTTGCTGTAGTCGCCGACGACGAGCGGGCCCTTGAGCACCGCGTCCTGGTGCACCTCGGCGTCCTCGCCGATCCACACGCCCGGGGAGACCTCGAAGCCGCCGATCTCGACGTCGACGAGCCGGTTGAGCACGTCGGCCTGGGCTCGCTGGAAACTCGCGATCGTGCCGACGTCCTCCCAGTAGCCGGCGGCGACGTAGCCGAACACCGGCGCGCCGGCCTCGACGAGGCGGGGGAGGACGTCACCCGACCAGTCGACCGGCTCGCCCGGCGGGACGTGCGCGAGGACCTCGGGCTCCATGACGTAGATGCCGGTGTTGACGGTGTCCGAGAACACCTGGCCCCAGGTCGGCTTCTCCAGGAAGCGCTGGATGCGGCCGTCCTCGCCGGTGATGACGATGCCGAACTCCAGCGGGTCCGGGACACTCTTGAGTGCGACGGTGACCAGCGCGCCGTGGCGGCGGTGGTAGGCGACGAGGTCGGTGAGGTCGATGTCGGTCAGCGCGTCCCCGGAGATGACGAGGAAGGCCTCGTCGCGCAGCGCGTCCTCGGCGTTCTTCACGCTGCCGGCGGTGCCCAGCGGCGTCGTCTCGGTGGCGTAGGACAGGTGCATCCCGAGCTCGTCGCCGGCGCCGAAGTACGTCCGGATCATCGAGGCCAGGAACTGGACCGTCACGACCGTCTCGTCGAAACCGTGCCGCTTGAGCAGCCGCAGGACATGCTCCATGATCGGCCGGTTGACGACGGGGAGCAGCGGCTTGGGCAGGTTCGCGGTCAGCGGGCGCAGCCGGGTGCCCTCGCCGCCCGCCATCACGACAGCCCTCACCCGTCACCGCCCGTGCCCGCCGGCCCGCCGGCGCCGGCCAGCACCCGGGTGTGTTCCCGGTGGCGCCGGGCGAGCCCGGCGGCCTGGACGAAGTACAGGACCCCGGACCACCAGTACAGCGCCAGGCCCCAGATCGCGAACGCCCAGCCGACCGGTCGCGCCCCGGTCGCGAGCCAGGAGTCCCCGGCCGAGAGCAGCAGCAGCGGGAAGGCGTAGAGCAGGTTGAACGTCGCCGCCTTGCCCAGGTAGTGCACGGGCAGCGCCACCCCGAGGCCGATCCGCTTGAGCAGCGGCGGCAGCACGAGCAGCGCCGCGTCCCGGGCCAGCAGCAACACCGCGAACCAGACCGGCACGATCCCGCGCACGGTCAGCGCGATGATCGTCGAGAGGATGTAGAGCCGGTCGGCCAGCGGGTCGAGCAGCACGCCGAGCCGACTCGTCTGGTTCAGCGCCCGAGCGAGCTTGCCGTCGAGGTAGTCGCTGATCCCGGCGAACGCCAGGACCCCCAGGGCCGCGCCGTCCGCCTCCGGACCGAGTACCAGCCACAGGAATACCGGCACCCCGATCAGGCGCAGCGTCGACAGGGCGTTCGGGATCGTCCAGATCCGGTCCGGCGCGACCGGCTTGGACGCCGCGGACTGGGAGGTCGTCGGTGCGCTCACACGGCGTCCTGCATGCGACGTCCTCCTCCACCGGCGGGTCGGCCGGCTCGGCGGCCGCGGCCCCGCGTGGGCTGTGGCCGCGTGGTGCGGTGAGCAGCCGCTCACCGCGCCCGGTGCCCCCCGGCGCGACTGCGCGCGACGGGTCGCTCCCGCGGGGCTGCTGCGGCGCCGCATCGCCCGAACTCTGACAGGCGGGACACCCGGGTGGCGGGCCGGACACGGCTGACGGTAGCGGATGTCCGCGCCACGGGACCGCCCGGTCCC
>NZ_JALKFU020000556.1 GCF_023242965.2 Frankia sp. AgKG'84/4 | reverse complement strand
CCCCCCCCCCCCCCCCCCCCCCCCCCCCCCCCCCATTTTTTACAAGAATAAGAGGAAAAACCATTTCCACCATTTGTTATGGGGGGGTGGGATATTTTTATAAGAGACTGGGGCGATCGTCCCGACCACCGTCGTCGCCCTGGTGACGCGGACAGGTACGGGGTCGGCGGCGCCTCTGGCGCCCCCGGCGGCGATCCCTATCGGGATCAGCACGTCGCGCGCGACCCCCGCCGCGCGGGGGCGGGCGCCCCACCGACGCGTCCCGCCCTTCCGGATCTCGACGAGCCGCCTGCGGCACCGCGCCGCGGCGGAGCGCGCCGCGGCCTCACCATGATCGCGGCCGTGCTGGCCGCGATCGTGCTCGTGGTGGCCAGCACCGGATGGGCTGTGCTGCGCCACTACGACGGCCGGGTGCACCACGTGCCGCTGACGTTTTCCTCCGACGTCGACCGCCCGTCGGCGGCGGGCGGCGGAACACAGAACATCCTGCTGGTCGGCTCGGACTCCCGGGCGGGCACGAACGGTGAGTTCGGAAGCGCGCAGGGGCAGCGGTCGGACACGACGATCCTCGCGCACCTCGACGCCAGCGGCTCGACGACGTTGATCTCCTTTCCCCGCGACCTGTGGGTGCGCATCCCCGCCTACACCGACACCCGCGGAACCCGGCACGACGCCCAGCGCTCGAAGCTGAACTCGGCCTACTCCTACGGTGGGCCGTCGCTGCTCGTGTCGACGATCGAGGGCTTCACCGGGATCAGGATCAACCACTACGTCCAGATCGACTTCGTCGGCTTCCAGGGCATGACCGACGCCCTGGGCGGTGTCTCCGTGTGCATCAAGGAGCTGCCGCCCGAGCTGAAGGCGCGGGGCTTCGACAACCTGCACGACCACTACTCCGGCTTTTCCGGACAGGTGGGGGAGAACCGGCTCAACGGCGCGCAGGCACTGGCGTTCGTCCGGCAGCGCTACGGCCTGCCGGAGAGCGACATCGACCGGATCCGCCGTCAGCAGCAGTTCCTGGGGGTCGTGTTCCAGCGGATCGCCTCCTCGGACACCCTGCTCAACCCCTCCAAGCTGATCAATGTGGTGGACGCCGCGACCTCGGCGCTGACCCTCGATGAGGGAACGTCCCTCGGCGATCTGCGCGGGCTGGCGGTGCGGATGCAGTCCATCGGCACCGGGGGAGTCGCCTTCGCCACGGTGCCGGCCGCGGCCGCGACCCGGGCGGGCCAGAGTGTCCTGCTGTCGGATCCCACCCAGCTCGGGGCGTTCCTCGAACCCTTCGGTGGCCGGGTCGACGAGCAGAGTTCGACCGGCGCCCTGCCGGTCACCCCGGCCCGCACACCGGCCACCGCGGTGCCGGCGACCTGGTCCGGCTCGGCCTCGGTCCAGGCGGCGAGCATCGCCGCGGTCTCGACCGCCGCGTCCGCCGTGACGGCTGCCGCGCAGGAGGCCGTCCCGGCGGGCGCCGGCTGTACCTACTGATCAGGAGGTACCTACTGGTCAGTAGGTACCTCCTGATCGGACGGTGTCGCGAGCCCGGATGACGCCGACGCGTCCTGCGGCGGTGACTTCTGGGCGGCCGCTGGCTGGGCCCGTGTGCGCAGACGCTCGTCGAGCGCGGCGTTCAGCTCGGCGCCGAGCAGCACCGCCAGCGCCGTGATGTAGAAGAACAGCAGCGCGGCCACCGGCGAGGCCAGCGAGCCGTAGACCAGCTCGTTGCTGAACACGACCCCGAGGTAGAGCCGCAGCAGGTAACTGCCCAGCAGCCAGCACAGCAGCGCCAGCATCGCTCCCGGCAGCGCACGCCACCACGCTCGGCGAACTGGAAGCGACAGATGGTAGAGCGACGTCAGCATCGTCAGCGCGAGCAGGCCCACCAGCGGCCAGAACAGCAGGGTGAGCAGGTGGTCGACGACCGGATGCCGGTCGGCGTCGAGAATCCGGGAGATGATGCCGGGGCCGAGGACGAGCGCCGGCAGGATGATCATTCCGCTGGTCACCTGGGCCAGGAACAGCCCGAGGGCGAGGACTCGGCTGCGGACCGCCGAGCGCAGATCACGCTGCCCGTAGGCGATCGTGATGGTGTTCACGAACGTAGCCATCGCGGTGGATCCCGTCCACAGGGACAGGACGAAGCCGATGGAGATCACGTCCGGTCGGCCGCGGGAGAGGATCTCGTCGACCGTGGGGCGCACGGCGTCGTCAACGACGGACTCGGTGAGCAGATCGCCCGCACCCCGCAGGATGCTGCCGCGAATGGTGCCCAGCGCGTTGTGGCCGATCGCCTCCGCCACGTAGCCCAGCGCGCCGAGAAGCGACAGCAGCAGCGGGGGAAGGGACAGCAGCTGCCAGAAGCCGGCCTCGGCGGCCAGGCCCAGCACCCGGTGCCGCCAGGCATTGGCGATGGTGCGCTGGAGCAGCCAGACCGGTCCACGCGGTACGCGCTGACGCTGGCGGTCGAGCTGGCGGTAGGCCGAGCTGCGGCGCACCCGGGCCCGAGCGGTCGCGTTCCCCCGGCGGGCCTGCGTCACCAGGTCGGGGGCGACCCCGACAGCGGCCCGGCGCACCAGCGGAAGCCAGCGGCCACGGCCTGCGGCGGGCGCCACGGGAGCAGGCGCGTCATTTCCCGTGGCGGCCACGATCCCCACCGTATGGCCTGGTGAGTCGCAGGGAGGTCAACGGCACCCGACGATCGACAACGCCGCCGCCCAGGCGGGCCGGTGCCCGTCAGGCGGGGCATCACCCGCCGCCGCGGAGATCCGTTCCGACGTCGGACGGGTAGCGAAAGGGGCACCCCACGGCGTCGTGGCGTGCCCCCGGAGATTACTGAGTGCGATTATTAGGAGACGCTGAGCTTATCCGTCTCGTCGTGGTACTCGACGGCCATCTCCCGGAGCTTGGAGTCGTGAGACTTGGCGTGATGCCGGCAGAAGAGCAGGTCTCCGCCGCCGGGTAGCACCACCCGCACGTATGCCTGGGCACCGCACCGGTCGCAACGATCGAGGTTGGTCAGCGTCGGCTTCGTGGTAGTCCCTGTCACATCTACTCCAACTGTGTTAGGCGGTCAGACGTTCCAACTGACCATGTGACGGTTTACTCACAGCCGGCTCTCGTGGCGTCATTGCATCCAGAGCGGCGTGGTACCCGCGGCCTTTCGTCGTCCGCGGGTGGATCACTCCTCGGTCTCGTGGGCCCGATCAGGTCCGTCGAGCACCGAAGACGATGTCGTCCCATGCTGGCACTGACTTGCGCCCGCGTCGACCGCCTGCGGGACGTTCCCCCCCGCGGGTGCCGTTGTTCTGGCGTCCCCGTGACGTAGCGGCTGCACCCTGCTGCTCTGCGCTCACATCGTCGTTGCCATCCGTCGCGAGCTGCTCCTTCTCGGTGGAGTTGGGCCCACCCTCGGTCTCCGCGGCGGCCTGGGCGGGTCGTCGCCCACCGGTCGGGCCAGCGGCCGCCGGAGACGGCACTTCGGTGGTGGTGTCGGGCGCCGCGGGCGGCGCGGCGGGCGTCG
>NZ_JALKFU020000555.1 GCF_023242965.2 Frankia sp. AgKG'84/4 | reverse complement strand
CGGTGCCGGCGCGCGACAGGACGGCCGCGGGTGCCGCGGGTTCGGACCGGCCGCGTCGGCGCCGTGCCACCCAGGCGTCCAGCTGGCGGGCCCAGCCGTGGGAGAGCCGAATGGCGGGCCGCTCGACGAGCCGGTTCGTGATCGTGGCGGCCACGATCGTCAGTCCCAGAACGATGGCGAGGAACGGTCCGTACTGGATCTTCCACAGGGTCCATCCACTGTGTTGGAGGACCAGGTCGATCATCGTCGTGTGCCACAGGTAGATGCCATAGGAGATCGTCCCCAGGAACACCATGGGGCGGCAGGCCAACAGTGGCCGGACGATTCCCCGGTCCTGGCGGCCGAACACCGCCGGCAGGAGGAGGAACAGGGCGAACAGGCCGTAGTACAGGTGCCGGTTCATGTCCTGCAGCCGGTTGGGGACGAAAATCGGCGACAGCGGCAGGTCGGCGTGCTTGGCGGACACCCAGTAGAAGAACGCGGCGAGGGCCCAGCAGGCCGTGCCGGAACCAGGCAGCGACGCCCAGCGGGGCTGGCGGTCGAGTTGGGCGTACCGCGCGGAGAGCACGGCCAGCGCCATCCCGATGGCGAACAGGTCCCACCAGACCGGCAGCCACACGCCCCAGCCACTCAGCAGGCCCGACCTGCGCGGAATGACCAGGTAGTGCACGAGTTTCGAGGCGAGAAAGGTCACCGCGAGCGCGGCGAGCTCCACCCGGACCTGGGACTCGGCCGAACGGCAGCGCCGGCCCATCAGCCACGCGTAGACCGGAACCGCCAGGTAGAAGGCCACTTCGATGTCGAGGGTCCACGCCTGGGTGAGGCCCTGGAGGGCCCAGCCGGCGTGGTAGCCCTGCACGAGCAGGCCGGTCTGGAAGACCCCGGCGATCCCGTGCACGCCGACCCGGTCGTCGCTGACGACATTGAGGGTGACGGCGAGCGCGAGCCAGTAGAGCGGAAAGATCCGCAAGAACCGCCGCACCAGGTATCCGGCCCCGGGCGCGCCGGAGGTGCCGTTCAACCGGGCGGCGACGAACGGTCGGTAGAGCAGAAAACCGGAGATGAGGAAGAACACCGCGACGCCGGCCTCGGCGCGGGCGAAATAGGGACCCACCGGGCTCTGCAGCGTGATCCCCGCGGGAAAGGACGAGTGCACGACGACCACCATGATCGCTGCTATCGCCCGCAGTCCGTCGAATCCAGTGAAGACGACCTTCGGTGGACGGCGGACGGTCGGCTGCCGAGGATCAGGAATCGAAGCGGTGCTGGCGGCCTCTCCGGTGGCGTCGCCGGACGACTGGGACAGCAGGTGATCTGTCACGGAACGGGTGCCCAAAGATACGCAGTGTCCGGCACACGAAAAACGTACCAGCGGCCTCGGGCTTGTCGCATCGCGCCCCCGTTCCTGATAACCACGGCGCAGGGTGGGGACGTTCGATCCCGGTGCCCCGATCAGGCCCCCACGTCGACGCGGGCCCGGGTGCCCGGTCGGGACCGCCGTAGGGTTCACCGGATCCGCCGAGGGCGGGTATGCCCCCCGCGGGTGTTCCGGGGGTGCGCCCGGGCCTCGACCATAGCCATTCCAGGAACGCCGTGACCGCGACGGCCCCCAGCAGGACCAGTGCCGGCTCGGCCGCCGCCCGGAATCGGGTCGTCCCGTAGACCACCAGCGTCGCGATGCTGAGGGTGATCGGCACGGCGACCAGGGGCAGCGTGGTGACCCGGCGGCGGCGCAGCACGACCACGCCGGCGAGTGCCGTCGGCTCCAGCACCCACAACATCACCAGCCCGGCTGTGCTCGGCCCGCGCGGCCGCAGCTCCACCTGGTCGAAACGGAGCTGCTGCCACGGGCGGTAGAACCCCCAGGTGCGGCCGAAGCGCGCCGCCGCCACCACCGGGAGTCGATCGGAATGGGTCCGGAGGTAGCTGACCGCCGCGTCCCGGTAGAACACGTCCCGCTCGGAGCGCTCCAACGGTGGCGTCGGCAGTGCCCGCACGCAGCCGTAGGACCACCAGCCCAGCTGGGGGCCGGCGTAGGTGGTCGGGCAGTGGGTGACCGCGAGCGTCGAGCCGAGGCCACTGGAAAGGTACTCCGGCTCGCGGAAACGCTCCAGGTTGTAGGCGACCCACGGCGCGAGGGCCAGCACGCAGGTCGCCGCGGCGACGGCGAGCAGCCCAGCCCGGCGACGCCAGGGCGCCTGCCGGGCCAGCCCGACCAGCGGCACGACGAGGGTCAGGCCGAGCAGCGCCAGCTCCGCGCGGGCGAGCATCACCGCCGCGAGGGCCAGTCCCAGCCAGGCGGCGTCGGCGACCCGCCGGCCCTCCGCGAACCGGAGCCCGGCCAGGATGAGGCACGAACAGGTCAGGATTCCCGTCGACTCCGACATCACCAGCGGGTCGTTGAGCCACATGCCGGGGTAGACAGCGGCGACGCCAGCGGCCACGAGTCCAGTCACCGGACCGGCCAGCCGCCGCCCGGCGAGACCCACCACGGCGATCGAGCAGACCCCCAGCAGGCAGCAGAAGACCTGATGGGACAGGAAGCCGGTGAAGCCGAGTAGCGAGGGCACCGCGAGCAGCCCGCTGGTCAGCGGCGGGTGCTGCGCGTCGGCGATGTAGCGGCCGGTCTCGCGTAGCTCGTAGGGGTCCGGCCACCCGCGCCCGTCGGCGAACAGGTTCGCCGCCTGGTGGTAGTAATACGAGTCGCCCAGCGGCACCATCGGGTGCAGCCAGTGGAACAGATAGAACATCCGGACGCCGAAACCGAGCAGGCACAGGGCCGCCAGCCACAGGGGCCACCGGGACGGCCGGGCGACCAGCGCCCGGCGCCCGCGACCGCCCGGCGCTCCGGGCATCCCGGGCAGGCCGGGCATCCCGGGCAGGCTGGGCATCCCGGGCAGGCTGGGCATCCCGGGCAGGCCACCCGCACCCCCCGCACGAACCCGCGACCCCACCGTCTGTGGGTACCCCGCCGTGGTCTCCGACACGGGCGGAAGGTACCAACGTGCAGGTACCCGGCACAGAGCCTGTCCCTCAACAAACGCGCAAACCCACCGCGCGTGCACTGGTCCGTGGCGCTGCGATTAGCCTTTCGGCTCGGATGCACCCGACGCGGTCGGGGCACTCCGTGATCCGCACCTGACAGCATGTCGCGACCGTCCGGGCGATCCGGCCGGCCGGCAGACCCGCCCAACGGCACCGGGCGGCCCTCGAAGGTGCTCCGCGACCACTGAGGAGGGACCGGGCTGACCAGCAACGATGCCGACACCGTCCCGCTCGCCTCGGGAGGTCGACCGCACCAGCAGGCCGGGGAACCACAGGCCGACACCACGCCGATCCTCACCCGCGGCGGCGGCGCCCGGCCGGGATCGCCCGGCGAAGCCCGGCGTCGGCCACCCGCGGACCGCCAGCGTCCCCGCCCGGAGGTGGACCCGTACCAGCAGCGTCCGGTCACCCGCGCCGGCCAGCCGACCCGGTACGACCGTCCAGCCACGGCGGACCCTCCTTCCGGCGTCCACCGCTC
>NZ_JALKFU020000554.1 GCF_023242965.2 Frankia sp. AgKG'84/4 | reverse complement strand
TATTCAGGCCGCATAATAGCGAAAGACGCAGAGCGGAACGCGAACCGATCTACACCACTCCACGGGGCATTATCGGTGGATTAACGCGGGCGATCAATCCCTAACCATCGTCAATGGATCTCGCGAAAGCGAAGCCACTGCGGGACCTGACCACGGAACGACGCGTCAACCAACGACACCGACATGGGGATCCGCAGTCAGCGCAGGATCGGGGACTGCGGGATCAGGAGGGCGCACAGCCTCGCACCGACGATCCGCGGTGGCCCGCCTCCGCGGACGGGAGGTTCCGCGGAGGCGGGCTTCTCAGCCCGGGAGCGGGCGCAGCTCGGGACGGAGCGGGCGCCGGGAGACGCTCCCAAAGACGACTCGACGGGGGATACCCCCATCAGCCGTCTGCGACGTTGACGAAGTTACCATCGAGTAGCGGAATCGACAAGAGTTTAATGTCACTTATTTTCAACAATTCACCAGGTCGCCGCGGCGCCCAGCTCGACTATTTACGCGACACGGACAATTAACCCGCGCGGTCTTTCGACACAGCTCGGCCGGACGGGCACGATAGATGATGTGGTCCAGGTCGCGAATCAGTCCCGCTCACGCCGCCCATCCGTGACGGTACCCACACCACCGATCGCGGTTGCCGATCTCGACGCCGGTCAGTATGGCGACGCCCGGCTGGAGCTGCTGGACGGGCTGTGTGTGCTGCGCCCGTGGCCGACGCCGCTGCGGGCCCGGGTCACCGACCGGCTGACCATCCTGCTGGGGCGCGCCGCGACGTCCGGCGCCCACGTGCTGCCCACCGGGGTGGGGCTGGAGCTGTCCGAGCGCTGCCTGCTCGTCCCGGACGTCGTCGTCGCGTCGAGCCCGCTGGGCGAACAGCGCCGGCTGCGGGAGACCCCGTTCCTCGTCGTCGAGGTCGCGGACACGAGCACCCGCCGCTACGACCGGACCCTGAAGCTCGACCTCTACCGCGAGCGAGGCGTGCCGGCATGCTGGCTGATTGATCCGGAGGCGGCGACGCTGGAAGCCTTCGAGCTGGTAGCCGGCGATCACGTCACCACGAGCGTGTCCGGGCCCGAGGGGGAGTTCCGCACCTCGCGGCCCTTCCCCGTGACGGTCCGCATCTCGGAGCTGATCGATCCACCCGAGGCCGACTAGATCGTGCCCGGCCTCACTGCGGCCCGCGGGGCACAGCGCCGCGCGGCGACGGAGGGCCGGCTACTCGGGACTGCCGGCGGCGTCGGGGTCCGCCGCGTCGTCAGGGTCCGCCGGACCTGGCCGGCCGTCCTGGTCGGAGGGGATGGCCTGGTCGGGAATGTCGTCGGCGTCCATGATCGTGTAGGCGTAGCCCTGTTCGGCCAGGAAGCGCTGGCGGTGGGCCGCGTACTCCTGGTCCAGGGTGTCGCGGGCGACGACCGTGTAGAAGTGCGCCGAGCGGCCGTCGGCCTTGGGCCGCAGCACCCGGCCGAGGCGCTGGGCCTCCTCCTGCCGGGAGCCGAACGTGCCGGAGACCTGCACGGCCACGCCGGCCTCCGGAAGGTCGATGGAGACGTTCGCGACCTTTGAGACGACCAGCGTCGTGATCTCCCCGGTCCGGAACGCCTCGAACAGGCGCTCCCGCTCCCGGTTGCGGGTCGATCCCTGGATCACCGGCGCGTCCAGCAGCTTCCCGAGCTCGTCGAGCTGGTCGAGGTAGGCCCCGATCACCAGCACCCGGTCGCCGGCGTGCCGGCGGACGAGCCGTTCCACCACCGACCGCTTGCTGTAGGCAGTGGCACACATCCGGTAGCGCTCCTCGGGCTCGGCGACGGCGTACGCCATCCGCTCGTCCTCGGTGAGCGTCACGCGGACCTCGGTGCACTCGGCCGGGGCGATATAGCCCTGCGCCTCGATCTCCCGCCAGGGTGCGTCGTAGCGCTTGGGACCGATCAGCGAGAAGACGTCGCCCTCGCGGCCGTCCTCCCGGACCAGGGTGGCGGTGAGGCCGAGCCGACGGCGGGACTGGATGTCGGCGGTCATCCGGAACACCGGCGCCGGCAGCAGGTGCACCTCGTCATAGATGATCAGCCCCCAGTCCCGGGCGCCGAACAGGTCAAGGTGCAGGTACTCGCCCTTACGCCGGGCGGTCATCACCTGATAGGTGGCGATGGTGACCGGGCGGATCTCCTTGCGCTCGCCGGAGTACTCGCCGATCTCCTCGTCGGTCAGGGAGGTGCGGCGCAGCAGCTCGTGCCGCCACTGGCGGCCGGCGACGGTGTTCGTGACGAGGATCAGCGTCGTCGCCCCGGCCTGGGCCATCGCGGCGGCGCCGACGATGGTCTTGCCCGCGCCGGCGGGCAGCACGACCACGCCGGACCCGCCCTCCCAGAAGCCGGCGACCGCACCCTGCTGGTAGTCGCGCAGCTCCCAGCCGTCCTCCACCAGCTCGATCGGGTGCCGCTCGCCGTCGACGTAACCGGCGAGGTCCTCCGCCGGCCAGCCGAGCTTGAGCAGCGCCTGCTTGAGCCGGCCGCGCTCCGAGGGATGCACGACGATCGTGTCGTCGTCGAGGCGCTCGCCGAGCAGCGGCACGATGCGCTTCGAGCGCGCGACCTCGACCAGCACGACCCGGTCGAGCGCGCGCAGCACCAGCCCGTGGACCGGGTCGTTCTCCAGGCGCAGCCGGCCGTAGCGGTCCATCGTGTCCGCGACGTCGACGAGCAGGGCGTGCGGCACCGCGTAGCGGGAGTGCCGGACGAGCGCGTCGACCACCTGCTCGGCGTCGTGCCCGGCGGCCCGCGCGTTCCACAGCGCCAGCGGGGTGATCCGATAGGTGTGCACGTGCTCGGGGGAGCGCTCCAGCTCGGCGAACGGAGCGATCGCCGAGCGAGCCTCGGCGGCACCCGCGTGGTCGACCTCCAGCAGAAGAGTCTTGTCCGACTGCACGATCAGTGGGCCGTCCGCCACCCGCTGTTCTCCTCCCGGTCCGTGTCCCGGCACCGGCCGCCCGCCCGAAGGCCGGCGGCGGCCGCCCGCCGGCGACGTCCTCCGACGGTACAGGCCACCTCCGACAGATCGCGGAGGCTGTCCACAGGCGCCGGCTCAGAGTGATTCGTCGAGATCGGGACGATCGGCCGGATCCCCGCCGGCCGCCGCCGACCATCCCGGCGCCGGCGGCCGCCCGGCGAACGCGTTGTCGACATCGGCGACGCCGGTCACCCGATGCAGGGCGAAGCGGCGCGGCGCGGCGCTGAGTTCGTCCCACGCCGTCAGCCAGCCGCCGTCGACGGAGGTCGGCCGCACGATCCGGTCCCTGGGTGTCCCCTGCTGGTCGACGTAGCCGAGCAGCACCCGGCGCCGGTCCCGCACGGCGCCCTGCAGCATCACCAGGATGAGCGGCGCCGACCGGGTGACCCCGAGCTCGGAGCCGCCGGCCGTGCCACCGGCCACCCGCAGCGCCCTAGCCCCGTCATCCCCCCGGCGCACCAGTCGCAGCACGTCGCGGGCCTGCGCCAGCCGGGTGTCGGCGACCTCGACCGACCCCGGGC
>NZ_JALKFU020000553.1 GCF_023242965.2 Frankia sp. AgKG'84/4 | reverse complement strand
GCCGCCAGCGCCGTCGGGTCGCCGCCGTAGGCGGCCAGCAGCTCGCCGGCCCGGGCGGCCCAGGCCGGCACGATGTCCGGGCGCATCCGGTCGGCCGGAAGATAGCAGGTGTGGACCGGCTGGCGTCCGGAGGCGGCGCCGGGGTGACGGGCCTCGATGGCGGCGTCGACCGGATCGAGGCCGGCGCTCAGCCGGGAGACGACCTCGGGCGGCAGCGTCGGCGGCGTGACCGGTGTCGGCGGGACTGGTGGGGTCGGCACGGGCGGCATACGGCGCCAGCGTAGCCGGTCAGGCACGTGCAGGGGCGGCATCGATCAGTGCTGTGTCGACGCCGAGCGGGCCGAGGGCCGCGGCGCCACCCGGGGGCGCCGATCGGCTCGGCGCGTCCGGGCAGCGGCCGGTAGAAGAACGTGTGCGCGTCGCCGAGGTGGGCGCGCCCGTCGAGGGCGGCCTGGTCGTCGCCGTCCAGCTCCCGGTCCCAGACGATGGCCTCGACCGGGCAGACCAGCGCGCAGGCCCCGCAGTCGATGCACTCCTCGGGATGGATGAAGAGCTTGCGTCGACCCTCGTAGACGCAGTCGACCGGGCATTCCTCGACGCAGGACCGGTCCGTGATGTCGACGCAGGCCGCGGAGACGATGTAGGCCACGGCGGTCAGCGGTTCGACGCCGGGGGTGAACCCGCTGTCGTGGTGAGGGGCGCGGGGGCGGCTGAGGCCGCCGCCGGCGCGGGGCGCACCGATCGGGGGGGTCGATGCGCGGCGCCGACGGCGGCTGTCTGTGGGGGCGAGGTCCGGTTCCCCGAGGCCGGACGGCCCATCGCCGAATCTGCGGATTCCGGCTGGTCAGGCCCATAATGCCCAGCTACTTTGTACCAAAACCCCCCGCGTAGACAGCCTACGGGGGACAGCCGGCGCGAATGGTGCAGAGTCGCGAATCCGTCCGTGAACCCGAACTCACCGGACTCCACCCGCAGGACGCTGACCTCGGCGTCCCGACCTGGATCAAGGGTACCGAACTCGTCCGAGCGGCCGATCACCGCTGCGGTGTTCGACGTGGCCATCGCGACGACGTCGACCAGGTCCACGCCGAGCGCCCAGATCATCGACATCGTCTCGGGCAGCGACCAGACGGGCCCGTCGGCGTTGAACAGGTTCAGGTCCGTGCTGATCGTGGTAGGCGGGTAGCCGAGGTCCAGCAGCGCCCGGGCGGCTGCATGCCAGGAGATGCGGATGGCAGCGGACGGCCTGCTACGCCAAGCCCAGACCGCCGGTTCGTTTCGCGCCGACCTGGACATCTCGACGCTGCTGAAGCTGGTCAACGCCATCGCGCTCACCGCCGAGCAGACCTCCGACGACGGGGCCCGCCGTCGGGTCGGTGGAGGTGTCGACGCCGGCGTCGTCGAACGCCCGCTGGATGCCACCGGCGAGCACGCGGTGACGGTCGAGCATCGCCGGCAGGTCGGGGTGCACCGGTTGGCCGTCGGCGACGACGAGGCGCCCGGCGACGACGGTGTGCCGGGCGGCCACCGGCCCGCAGCGCAGCCAGGCGTCGATCGGGTCGGACAGGGCGCCGGCGAACGCGACCCCGTCCAGCCCCCAGACGACCAGGTCACCGGCCGAGCCGACGGACAGTTCGCCGATCTCGCCGACCCGGCCGAGGCAGCCCGCGCCACCCCGGGTGGCCATCTCCAACGCGTCGCGGGCCGACATCGCGGCGGCGCCGTGCCGCAGCCGGCCGAGCAGCATCGCGGTGCGGGACTCCAGCCACAGTGACGCCGAGTCCGCCGACGACGACCCGTCGCAGCCGAGCCCGACCGGGACACCGGCGGCGCGCATCTCCGCGACCGGCGCGAGTCCGCCGCCGAGGATCATGTTGCTGCTCGGGCAGTGCGCCACCCCGGTGCCCCAGGCGCCGAGCCGGGCCACCTCCTCGGAGTTCGGGCAGATGCAGTGCGCCACCCAGGCCCGGTCCCCGCCCCAGCCGACCTCGGCGAACTGGTCGATCGGCCGGCGTCCGAAGGTGGCCAGGCAGTACTCGTCCTCCTCGGGGTCCTCGGCGAGATGGGTGTGCAGGCGCACGTCGAGCCGCTCGGCGAGCTCGGCGGTGGCCAGCATCAGGCCGGGGCTGACGGAGAACGGCGAGCACGGCGCCAGCGCCAGGCGCACCATCGCCCCCCAGGACGGGTCGTGATGACGCTGCACCAGTCGCTGTGACTCGGCGAGGATCTCGTCGTCGTCCTGGACCACCGAGTCCGGCGGTAGCCCACCGTCCTTCACCGACCGTGACATCGAGCCGCGGGTCGGATGGAACCGCATCCCCAGCTCCCGGGCCGCGGCGATCTCCGCCGAGATCAGGTCGCCGCCGCCGCGCGGATGCACATACAGATGGTCGGTGCTGGTCGTGCACCCGCCGAGGGCCAGTTCCGTCAGCCCGACGTACGCCGAGACGTGCACCGCCTCCTCGTCGAGCCGTGACCACAGCGGGTAGAGGGTCGTCAGCCAGTGGAACAGTGTGCCGCCGAGGGCGGGCGCGAAGGCCCGGGTGAGGTTCTGGTAGATGTGGTGATGGGTGTTCACCAGTCCGGGGGTGACAAGTGCGCCGTCGGCGCGCAGGACCTGGCTGGCGGGTGGCGGCGCCTCGCCCGGGCCGCCGATCGCGCTGACCAGGCCATCGGTCACCGCGACCCAGCCGCCGCGGATCTCCCGGCGGTCGGCGTCGACGGTGGCGACCAGCTCGGCGCCCACGACGAGCAGATCGGCGGCGACGGGAGCGGTGATGGGGCGAGCGGTGGCGGGAGCCGGCGCGGGAGATGGCGTGGTCATGGCCGCCGATTCTGCGTTCCGCGCGTTACGCACGGGTCACATTGTCCGTCCACGGAGGTTCCGTCATGCCCGCTGATCTGCCCTGCGACCCGGACGGGGCGGTCGACCGGGCGGTCGCGATCGACGACGCGGCCGATCCGCGGGTCGACGACTTCGTCGCGCTCACCGACGTCGCGCTGCGCCGCCGCCGCGAACCCGCCGACGGCCTGTTCATCGCGGAGGGCGAACGGGTCATCGTCCGCGCCCTGCGCGCCGGCTACCGGCCGCGCAGCGTGCTGGTCGCACCGGCCCGGCGCGGCGCCGTCCCCGCGGACCTGCCCGCCGACGTGCCGATCTACGTCGCCGGCCCGGACGTCCTCGCTGCCATCACCGGCTTCGAGGTGCACCGCGGGGCGCTGGCGTCGATGTGCCGGCGCCCGGCGCGGACCGCCGCGGACGTGCTCGCCACCGCGCGGCGGATCCTGATCTGCGAGGACATCGTCAGCCACACCAACCTCGGCGCGATCTTCCGCTCGGCCGCGGGGCTCGGCATGGACGCGGTGCTGCTCAGCCCGCGCTGCGCCGACCCGCTGTACCGGCGGTCCGTGCGGGTGTCGATGGGCGAGGTGTTCGCCGTGCCCTACGCGCGGCTCGACCGGTCGGCTGGCCAGATCGAATACTGCTCCTCGTGATTGAGGACCACACGGTAAACCTGGGTGTCATCCTGGTCCT
>NZ_JALKFU020000552.1 GCF_023242965.2 Frankia sp. AgKG'84/4 | reverse complement strand
TCTCGGAGCGACACACCCGCACCCCGGACGATCAACCAGCCGCTCCCGATCTACACCACGCAGTGGGACTCACCCGCCAGCCCGGGTGTCTAGGCGCTGGCGGAGGAGACCGGTAGCAGTTCGTAGCGCGGGTTGAAGATGGACGGGCGGCCGTCGAGCAGCGTCACCCGGCCGGACGCCTTGACCGAGGCGCCGGCCCGCAGGCCCGGGATGTCGCGTCGACCGAGGAACACCAGCGTCACGGTGCCACTGCCGTCGTAGAGATCGACCTCCAGAGCCGGCGCGCCGGAACGCGCCCGAACCGTCACCGCCTGGATGGTACCCGCGACGCAGGTCTCATCCCGGTCGCGACAGCCACTCATCGGCTCGGCCCCGGCAGCCGCCGCCGCGGCCTGGAGATCCTCCGCGTCGAGCTCGTTCGTCCCTGCCGTCAGCCTGTGGAGCTTGCGCCCCCACCAACCGCGTGGCTCGCCCACGGCTCCTCCGATCCCGCGCGAGCAACTCTGCGCCAGAACAGTCCTGCGCCTGAGCAGCGCTGCCCGAACACATCCGATGCAACGAACAACCGAGGCTCAGTGTGCCCGCGCGGGGCCTCGCGATCGAGCGATCCGGCCGGAATCCGTGCGATCGGCTGCCAACCCGGGTCAGCCGGCCCCTTCCGGCCCTGCGCGCGGGTACGCGCGGCGCCGGCGGGGTCAGCGGATCTCGGCGGTGCGCACGCCCGGGACCGGCATCTCCGCCCGCCCGCTCGTCGCCGACGTGGCAGCGCCCGGCCCGTCCGGATGGTCCGTGATGTCGCGCGGCAGGGTGAGGGGCAGGGGGTCCCGCACGGGCATCGCGCCCTCTCCCCGGGCCACGACGAGCTGGCGCAGCGTCTCCTCCAGCAGCGGCGCGGCACCCGGGTCCTGCCCGGCGAGACCGGTCACCACGGCCCGCAGGAACCAGCGCGGGCCGTCGACACCGATCATCCGAGCGGGCACGGACTCGCCCGGCCGGCCCGTCGGCAGCGACATCCGCAGTTCCCGCCCGAACGAACCACCCGCCTCCTTGCCGCCGGTCGGCTCGACCGTCTCGAGAATCTCGGTACGCACCTCGTCCCACAGGCCGCGGCTCTTGGGCGCGGCGAAGACGGACAGCTCCATGGCGCTGCGCCCATCGGTGACAAGCACCGTCAGCGGTTCGCCGGTGGCCTCCCCGACCTGGAACTGCACCTCGACGCCCGGCAGCGCCGGCAGCCGCAGCGAGCCGAGGTCGAGCCGGTTGATCCCGTCGTCGGGCGCCTCGGCCGCGTCGTAGGGACCGTCGGGCACGATCGCGACCGTGGACCGTTCGGCACCGTCGGTCGCCTGCGGCGACTCCGGCACGTCCCGGTCGGATTCCTTACGCCCGCGGCCGAACACCAGCGGCCTCCCTTCCCGAATCCCCGGCGGCACCGGCCCCGAGGACGGTGCCAGGTGCGTCGGCCGGGCCGAAGCCGCCTGTCGAACCGAAGCCACCGCCGCCCCGCGCCGAGTCCGGCAGCTCGTCGACCTCTCGGAAGACGGCGTGCTCGACCCGCTGGACGACGAGCTGGGCTATCCGGTCACCTCTGCGCAATGTCATCGTCTCGGCTCGATCGGTGTTGATCAGAACAACCTTTATTTCTCCACGGTAACCGGCGTCGACGGTGCCGGGCGCGTTGACCACCGTCACGCCGTGGCGGGCCGCCAGCCCGCTGCGCGGGTGCACGAACGCCGCATGGCCGGCGGGCAGCGCGATCGCCAGGCCCGTGCCGACGACGGCCCGCTCCCCCGGGGCGAGCGTCACATCGGCCGCGGCCACCAGATCGGCGCCGGCATCCGAGGGCTGGGCGTACACCGGCGCCGCCAGCCCGGGGTCCAGCCGGCGCACGAGGACCTCCACCCCGTCGGGCCCGGCCGGTGGCGTGGGATCGATGACGGCCATGATTCTCCTGCCTGGCGCACGGGGATGGTCGAGCCTGGGTGGATCGCGGCGGGTGATCGAGCCGTGGGCCGGATGTCCCTCGATCCGCGAGATGCACCCTAGGCCATCGGTGCGCCCCCGACCGTGGACGCCCCGTTACCGGGCGGGCACCCTGTCCTGTCCCAGCTCGCCGGGACGTGATCGGATGGGCAGTGGACGGCGCCGCGACCGCTCCGGTGCGAGGCCGGAGGTCCGACCGGGGAGTAATCGACGGCGCCGGGGAAAGCACAGGGGTGGCGGGCCGTCCTGGCCCGCACCGGAGAGCGAGAGGTGTGGGGTGGCGAAAGCAGCGTCGAAGCTGGGTTGGAAGGTCGTCGGCGGGGCGGCGACCGCGCTGGCGGGCACGGCTGCCAGTCGTGGGGTGACCATCGCCTACCGCAAGGTGCGCAAGTCGGATCCGCCGGTCAACCCGGCTGATCCGGACACCGCGCTGGTGGAGGCGATCGCGTGGGCGGCGATCTCCGGGCTGGCGATCGGCCTGGGGCGCCTCGCGGCCGAGCGGGCCGTGGCCCGCGGCTGGTCCAGGGCCACGGGGACCCCGCCGCCCGGGATGGTCCGCCCCGAGCTGGCGACGGCGCAGGCCTGACCCGGTTCGGCGGCGCCGCGCCGCGCGGGATCGGTAGCCTCGGGCTCGAGCTGAACGGGACGCACCACGGACGGCCGTGGCGCGCGCGAGCGAAGACCGAGGAGCCCCGGTGGCCCTGTACGCCCTGGGGGACGCCGTCCCCACCATCGACCCGACAGCGTTCGTCCATCCGGACGCCACCGTCATCGGGTCGGTGACGATCGGCCCGGAGTCGACGGTGTGGCCCGCGGTAGTGCTGCGCGGCGACTACGGGTCGATCACGATCGGCGCGCGCACCTCCGTGCAGGACGGCACGGTGATCCACGCGACCGACGAGCTGCCCACCGTCGTCGGTGACGACTGCACGGTGGGCCACCTCGCCCACCTGGAGGGCTGTGTCGTCGAGGACGGCGCGTTGGTCGGCTCCGGCTCGATCGTGCTGCACCGCGCCCGCATCGGTCGCGGCGCGCTGGTCGGCGCCGGCGCCGTCGTCATCGGCGGCACGCAGGTGCCACCGGGCGCGCGGGCCTTCGGCGTGCCGGCGAAGGTGGTGCCCGGCAACGACTCGGCGATGCAGATCCTCGCCGCCGAGCACTACGTCCGCAACGGCCGCCGCTACCGCGAGCAGCTACGCCGCATCGACTGACCCGCCAGAGCCGCCAGAGCCGCCCGGCGCCGGGGACAGATGCCGGAGTTTCTCGGGATTCGCCACAATGTTGATCTCGGCGATCCGGCCGTCGGCGACATGCAGGGCGGCGACGAACCTCAGCCGCGCGCCCTCGTACGCGGCGAGTCCCGGCTCGCCGTTGACCTCCACGAGCCGCAGCGAGGTCGGTTCGACGGCCTGGCGGACCCCCTTCGCGATGATGCCGAGGAGGAACCGGGCGACCCGGTCCGCGCCGTGCACCGGCCGGCGGGCGGCCCTGGTCAGCCCGCCGCCGTCGGTACGGACCACCGCGGCCGGGTCCAACTGCGCGAGCAGACCGGCC
>NZ_JALKFU020000551.1 GCF_023242965.2 Frankia sp. AgKG'84/4 | reverse complement strand
GTACCGGGCGGCGAGGCGCGCGGCGTACTCGGCGTCCAGGCGCCCCAGGCGGCTCGGGTCGGAGTTGTCCGCCATGTCGGCGTGCTTCACGACCACGGCCAGCGCGTCCGCGGCGACCCTGACCAGGTAGTCCCGTGTCGACTCGGCGGGCCGGTGGGTCAGCGCGTCCACCGCGGCCACGACCGGCGCCGGATACCCGGCGCCGGTCAGGTCCGCCAGCGTCGTGTCGCTGTCCTCGACGACGTCGTGCAGGATCGCGGCGAACTGGGCGGCCAGCGGGTCGACGCCGGCCGGCGCGGCGGTGCGGGCGACGGTCGCCATGACCCGCAGCGGATGGCCGATGTACTCCTCGCCGCCCTTGTCGACCTGCCCGGCGTGCATCCGGGTGGCGAAGGCGATCGCATCGTCCAGGGTTGGTGCGGGATCCGGGTCAACCGAGGTCGAGACCATGCCTCGACCGTACGACGCGAAGGATGTCACGGATTATGGCGTCCAACGCATAGTCCCGAGGAGTGAAGATCCCGGCGACGCCGAGCTCCTCGAGGCGCCGCGCGTCGGCCGGCGGGATGATGCCGCCGACGACCACGGGAATGTCCCGCGCACCGGCGGCCCGCAGCCCGTCGAGCACGTCGGGCACCAGGTCGAGATGCGCCCCGGAGAGGATCGAGAGCCCGACCAGGTGGACGTCCTCCTCCACGGCGGCCGCCACGATTTGCGCCGGGGTCAGCCGGATGCCCTGGTAGACCACCTCGAAGCCGACATCGCGGGCGCGCACGGCGATCTGCTCCGCGCCGTTGGAATGCCCGTCGAGGCCCGGCTTGCCGATCAGCAGCTTCACCGGCCGACCCAGTTCCGCCCGGGTGCGCGCGACGAGGTCCCGCAGCTCCCCGGACCCGGCGCCGGGCGCGGAGCCCGCCGCGCCGCCCACCCCGGTCGGGGCCCGGAACTCACCGAAGACCTCCCGCAGGGTGTCCGCCCACTCCCCCGTGGTCACCCCGGCCCGCACGCAGGCCAGCGTCGCGGGCACCAGGTTCGCCGTCGTCCCGGCGGTGCTCCGCAGCCGCGCGAGAGCCTCGTCCACGGCCGCCGGGTCGCGCCGCGAGCGCCAGGCGGCGAGCGCGTCGACCGCGGCCCGCTCGGCTGCCGCGTCGACCGTCTGGACGGCCGTGTCGAGCTCGGCGAGCAGCGGATTCGGCTCCGTCTCGACGAAACGGTTGACGCCGACGACGACGTCACGGCCGCTCTCGATCCGGGCGCGGCGCCCGGCCTGCGCGGACACGAGCGCCGACTTGAGGTAGCCGCTCTCGACCGCGGCCACCGCGCCGCCCATCGCCTGCACCCGGTCGATCTCCTCCCGGGCCTGGCCGACCAGCTCGTCCACCCGCTTCTCGACGACCACCGAGCCGGCGAAGAGGTCCTCATGCTCCAACAGGTCGGTCTCGTAGGCGAGGATCTGCTGGATCCGCAGCGACCACTGCTGGTCCCAGGGCCGGGGCAGGCCGAGTGCCTCGTTCCAGGCCGGCAGCTGCAGCGCCCGGCACCGCGCGTTCTTCGACAGGGTGACGCCGAGGGTCTCCAGCACGATCCGGATAATGTTGTTCTCCGGCTGGGCCTCGGTCAGGCCGAGCGAGTTGACCTGCACGCCGTAGCGGAAGCGCCGGGCCGCCGGGTCGTCCACTCCGTACCGGCTGACCAGCAGGTCATCCCACAGCCGGACGAACGCGCGCATCTTGCACATCTCCTCGACGAAGCGCTCGCCGGCGTTGACGAAGAAGGAGATGCGGGCGCAGATATCTGCCATGTTCCGCGCAGTGGTACTCCCGCCGGCCGACCCCGACCCCGACGGCGGGGCGGCGGCGACGGCGACGGCGTCGAGCACGGCGATCGCCGAGCAGATCGAGAAGGCGAGCTCCTGCACCGGCGTGGCCCCGGCCTCCTGCAGGTGGTAGCTGCAGATGTTGATCGGGTTCCAGCGGGGCATCTCCGCCACCGTGTAGGCGATCAGGTCGGTGACCAGCCGCAACGACGGCCCGGGCGGGAAGACGTACGTCCCGCGGGAGAGGTACTCCTTGATGATGTCGTTCTGCGTCGTGCCGGCCAGTTTCGCCGGATCGGCGCCCTGCTCCTGCGCCGCGACCTGGTAGAGCGCGAGCAGCCACATCGCCGTCGCGTTGATCGTCATCGACGTGTTCATCCGGTCCAGCGGGATGCCGTCGAACAGCCGGCGCATGTCGCCGAGGTGCGCGATCGGCACGCCGACGCGGCCGACCTCACCGCGGGCCAGCGGATGGTCGGGGTCGTAGCCGGTCTGGGTCGGCAGGTCGAACGCCACCGACAGCCCTGTCTGGCCCTTGTCGAGGTTGCGCCGGTACAGCGCGTTGCTCTGCGCCGCGCTCGAATGGCCCGCGTAGGTCCGGAAGATCCACGGCCGATCCCGCTCCGCCGCGTCGGTGGACAGATCGGTCATCGCCGCCGCCTTCCTGGAGGTCAGGTCGCGACGAGACTAGCTCCGTCCGCCGGGCGCCGCCCGCCGGACGGCGATCATGCGGCGCAGGGTGCGGGCTGGCCCTTCCAGACGCTGAGCAGCGCGGTCGGGATCTTTTCGCAGGCACCCACCCCGTGGGCCACGATCGCCCACGGGGCACTGCCGAGCCGGCGCCACACATGCGGGTCGGCCGGCGGGGTGGCCATGCCCTTGACCTCGATGCGGCCGATCGCCCAGTACTCGTCGGTCGCGGCGCTCGTCCCCTCGACGGCCCCGAAGTACAGCATGCCGCCCTTGACCGTCACCATATCGGCGGTGATCGTCGCGGGGCCGCCGGCCTTCTTGATCTCGTCGGAGACCGTCCACTGCAGCGCGAGGCGCAACGCCACCGGGTCCGGCTCCGCGGTGACCTGCAGCTGGTTCGCCGTGCCGGGCACCCGCTGCGTCTCCCAGGGCGCGGCCCGCTGGACCGGGGACAGCTGCGGCGCCGGTGCGTCCGCCGTGCCGTTCCCCCCGCCCGAACCCGATCCCCGGTCGGCCGTGGCGAATCCGATGCCGGCCCCGAGCAGGACGGCGACGAGGAACGCCGCGACCACGGCGATCAGCGGGAACTCCCGCGTGCCGAGCAGCCCCACGGGGCGCGCACTGCGGTCACCGGCGTAATCCACCCCCGCGGGCACCTCCACGTCCTGCACGCCTCCACTCGCCAGCCACCATTGCGCCAGCCACTATGCCGCAAGCCGGGCCGTCACCCGAAAGCAGTACCCGATCAGCACGTACCTGCAAGCATGCCGCATCGCACGCCCGAGTGGCACGCGGGCGCGCCACGGGTGACGCAACGCGCCCGTTTCGGTTCGTTGCGCTCAGATGTCGGACTCGCCCGCACCCGGTGCCGCGGCGCGTTCACGCCTACCCGGCGGACGCCAGCTCCGAGCCCTGCCCGCCGGCCGACAGACGGGCATGCCGCTCGGCGGCGAACATCCGGCCCAGCACCCGCGGCTCGTCGACGAACACCATCGTCCGGCCCGCCGCCCGCGCCCGGCGCGCGCTGCCGAACAGCAC
>NZ_JALKFU020000550.1 GCF_023242965.2 Frankia sp. AgKG'84/4 | reverse complement strand
GTCCCACTGGCGGGCTCCCTACCGGCGCTCGCCTCGGCCAGGCGCAGCGGCGCGGCCGCCGGTGGGTCCTGTCCCGAGGTGCGCGGTGGAGATCGCGGCCGGGCGGGGCGGCCTGCCTTCTACCCGCTGGTCGGGAACATCGGGATCGACTCGGACGTCGCGGTCACCGGCGCGCGGCCCGCGCCCGGGCCGTTCCCGCTCGTCGTGTTCTCCCATGGCAGTGCCGGCAGCCGGGTGCAGGCGGCCTACCTGATGGAGGCACTGGCCAGCCACGGCTACGTCGTCGCCGCGCCCGACCACCCCGGCGACACCATGGTCGACTTCGCCGCCGGGCGCGCGCAACCGCAGATCGCGATGGCGGTGGACCGGTCCCGAGATCTCTCCGCGGTGATCGACGGGCTGACCGAGCCGTCCTGCGCCGTGCGCCCGCTGATCCGGGCCGACCGGATCGCCGCGGTCGGCTTCTCCTTCGGTGGCCTGACCGCCATCGTGTCCAGCGTCGGTCTCCTGTCCGCGCCGCCGGATCCGCGCGTGCGGGTGTCGGTGGGCATCGCGGCGGCGACCGCGCCGCTGCCGGCGGCGTTTCTCGCCCGGATCCGGGTGCCGACGCTGCTGCTCGCCGGCACCCGTGATCCGGTCGCCACCCTCGACGACAACGCCGGCCGGGCCTTCCGCCAGCTCTCGTCGTCCCATCCTCGGGTCAGCGCCACCGTGACCGACGCGACGCACAACTCCTTCACCGAGATCTGCCGGCAGGACGGCCTGCTCGGGGCCGAGCACCTCCCGCCGGTGCTGCGCCTGCGGGTCGCCCTGACCGCCGCCGCGACGTGCGGCCCGCCCCTGCTCGCAGCCCCGGCGGCACACCGGGTGGCCGATCGCACCGTCGTGGCGTTCCTCGACTGGCAGCTGCGCGGCGACGCGGCCAGCCAGCGGTACCTGGCCGCCGACGGCCAGCGGGTCCCTCCTGGCGTCGCGCTGCGCCTGCGGCGGTGAGGCGCCACCGTTGCCGTTCTTCTAGGCCAGCGGGCGGAAACAGGCGGTGGAGCTGTCCTGCGGGTCCACCGTGTAGAGCGCCAGCGTGCCCGCCATCTCCCGTGGGTCGATGCCGTGGTCGATCATCCGCTGGTGCAGGTCGGTAAGCATCCGCAGGGCGTAGTCGAGCAGGATCGGCGTGATCCCCGGGGGATGGCGCAGGCATTCGTGAAAGCGCGCGACGGAGTCGGCGTCGTCGGTCAGCGCGGCGAGGACACCGAGGCGGACGCGTTCGGCCAGGTTCTCCCAGACCCGCTCGCTTTCCGGCGCCTGCGGGCCCCGCCAGATCCCCGGGAACGTCAGGTCGTTGACGACCGCGGTCGGGGCCCAGCCGGTACGTAGGTGGATGGCGACGACGCCCATCGCCATCAGCCAGCACAGGCCCCGCATCGTGCGCAGCGGGTCCTCGGCGACCTGTTCGCGCAGGTGGCGTTCGGACTGCGGCCGGCTCGCCGGAACGAGCCAGCCGTGGGCGAGGCGCTCGAGGTCGACGATCTGAACCATGGGAAGATCGGTTGGGTGAGGGCGGCCCAACGCGGCCGCGCGGCCGGAATCGGCGTCGACGAGCGCCAAAGCTCCTGGATCGGACAACGTCTGCCAGGCCAGACCCGCCGGTGGCATGCGGCCACGGTAACGCCTACGAGCGAGCGGCCACCGAAGTGGTGACCACAAGGTGGAAAAAAACCTGTCTAATGTCCAGGATTGTTACTTTCGGGGGGCGGGGGGTGGTAGGTCCTCAGCGTTCGGACACGAAGCGTTGGAACATCGGATGGATCCGGAACTTGGTGACACCGTGTGACCTTGGCCGTGGAGTCGGGGCCCGTCGGGGCGATTCACCGACGTCCTGGGCGCCGCCCGGCGCGTGGCGGCTGGACCCGCGCGTGTCCGGGGTGTCGCCGACCTCGGCCGCCTGCGGCTCGGCCGCGGTGAGGAAACAGACGTTCCACAACACCTCGAGGATCGCGTCCGGATCCCGGCTGTCGATCCACCGTCGGGCCTCGGGTTCGAGACCGACCGCGCCGGTGGCCAGGTCCAGGAGGAACAGCTCGAGTGCCTCGCGGGACCAGACCTCCGGCCCGTCCCGGAAGGTCTCGAACACCCCGAGCAGACCGGGATGCTGGAAGCGGTACTCGGCGGCGATGTCGCGGGTCCGCTCCGCCGAGTACGACGCCTCCACCGCCTGGAGGTCCCGTGGCGTGATCCGGACCGAGGAACGGGAACTGTTGGCCCGGGCATGGTCGAGGGCGTGGCTGCAGTACTGGATGATCTCTCGAGGGCGGCACAGCGACCGGTCGACCATGTAGCGGAACGACCAGGACGGCTGGGTGAAGGCCGCCCGCCAGCAGTCGTCGTCGCTGCGGGTGCGGCAGTCTGCGACCGTGTGCCGGATCCGGCCCGCGATCAGCCGCCACAGCCCCTCCTCGTCCCAGGAGATGACCTCGATGAGATCCCGGAACTTCTGCGCGTCGTCGTAGATCGCGGGAATGTTGTCGTAGAGCTCCTGGCGTAGCGACATCGCGATCCGCAGGCTCGGCGAGAGCTCGTTGAGCGTCATGCATGCCTGGAACAGTCCGGCGACGAATGCCTGGGCGTCCTCCGAGGCGTCCCAACCCCGGTCCAGCTCGTCGACCAGGACGGTCACCCGGGTTCGTTCGCACACTCGAACGAGCGGGGCGATGAGGTGGTTGACCTCCTGCAGTTTGTAAAGCTGCTGCAGCTCCCGGGTCCTTATGCTGGCCTCGTACCGCCCGACCTTGATGGACTCGATGCGGCGCAGGTAGGACACGAACGAGTCGAAGGGGCTGTCGGCGGCGCCGGCGTGGTTGTCGCGCAGATAGGCGTAGATCTGGCTCTCGGCGCCGCGCCGCAGCCGGCCGTGCCGGCGCGTCACCTCCTGCATGATGAGAACGAGAAGCAGGTACTTCCACGCGGTCGTGTAGGCGCCGAGTTTCGCCCAGGCGCCGTCCAGCTCGCGGGTCATCGCGGAGCTGAGAAACTCGTAGGAGTAGTCCTCCGGGGCCAGCTCGATGACGAGGCCGCCCGCGTCCCGCTGCCGGTGCGCGATCGTCTTGAAGATCGCGCTCTTGCCGACGCCGCGATTCGCGACCAGGATCGTCTTCGCGCCCGAGTTCATTCGCGTGTAGGCGGAGGACTCGATGAAATAGGCGTCGAGGCCACGACGGACGTCGCGCTCTGCGGCCGCCGCGCCGAAACTGAGCCGTGCAAGGTCGACCACACGTGTCCCCTTCGATCGAACGTCAGTTCTCGCTCGGATCGGAGCTTTCTCAGGATAACGGTGTGATCACATTGTGTCGGCTGAATTCTTGTGGGCGCAGCACGGCGAACGAAAACGACGAGGTCCGCGGCCGGGGCGGGGTGGAAATCGCGCGGTCCAGAGGGGTGGGGGTCCCTCTGGACGCGCGGGTGGTGGTGGTGGTGGTGGTGGGTGGGTGGTTAGTCGCTGAGGAGGTCGAGGGGGGTGGTGGGTTGGTGGGGGGTGTGGGGGGTGGTGGTGAGGTGGTGGC
>NZ_JALKFU020000054.1 GCF_023242965.2 Frankia sp. AgKG'84/4 | reverse complement strand
GCGTTGGCCACCGCGCCGCTGTCGCGGGCGGCCGCGGCCAGCGCCGGCAGCGCGCTGTGCTCGCCGACGACGCCCTTCTGGAGCTCCTGGGTGAGAAGCACCGTGTGCGACGGGTCGAGCAGCGCCGCGAGGTCGATCGCCATGACACCTACCGCTGTGGGTCGCTGGTCAGAACCGCATGCCGGGGGCGCGCGTCTCGAACAGGTCCTGGTTGATGACGTCGCCGAGCTTCGTCGGGTCCCAGCGCTTCCCACCCGCGGTGATGGTCTTGCGCTCCTTCCACCCCTGCATCCAGATGATCCGGTCCTCGATGGAACGGATGACGTGGCCGGTGACGTGGTCGGCCTCGTCGCTGGCGAGCCAGGCGACCAGCGGCGAGCTGTTCGACGGGTCCATGGCGTGCCACTCGTCGTCCGCGACCTCGTCGGGCTCGAACGACTCCGGCATACCCGGGATGCTGGCGGTGATCCGGGTCAGGCCGGAGGGGCCGACGGCGTTGACGGTGACGCCGGTGCGCAGCAGCTCCAGCGCGAGCGTCTGGGTGAGGCCGACGATCGCCGCCTTCGCGGTGGCGTAGCTGCTCTGGCCGAAGTTGCCGCCCAGGCCCGCGCCGGAGGTGGTGTTGATGATCCGGCCGCGCACGGTCTCGCCGCTCTTGGCCGCCGCGCGCCAGTAGCGGGCCGCGTGGGAGCTGGTGGACCAGGTGCCGCGCACGTGTACGCGGATGACGGCGTCGAAGTCGTCGACCGGCATGTTCCAGATGACCGCGTCGCGCACGATGCCGGCGTTGTTGACCAGGATGTCGAGCTTGCCGAACGCCTCGATCGCGCGGTTGACCAGCTCGCCGGCCTGGTCGTAGTCGCCGACGTCGGAGTAGTTGGAGACGGCGGTGCCGCCCCGCTTCTCGATCAGCGCGACGGTCTCGTCCGCGGCCCGGCCCTGGCCTTCGCCGCGCACGGAGCCACCGAGGTCGTTGACGACGACCTTCGCGCCCTGCTTGGCCAGTTCGAGCGCGTGACCACGGCCGATGCCGTGGCCGGCACCGGTGACGATCGCGACCTTGCCGTCGAGCAAACCCATGGCTCGCCCTTCCTTGTCAGCCGGGTCGGCCGGCGGACGCTGCCGCCGCCGGCCGATGATCCGAAAATGTATACAGTATTAGTTGTCGGTGGAGCCGAAGGCGCCGGAGTCACGCAGGTCACGTATCCGTGCCTCGTCGTAGCCGATCTCGCCGAGGATCTCGGCGGTGTCCTGGCCCGGCTTCGGCGCGCGGCGCGACGGAACCGGGTTGCGGCCGTCGAGGCGCACCGGGAACGGGAGCTCGTCGGCGACCAGGTCCTCGGCGGGCAGCCACGGCAGCCGCTCGACGAACTGCGGGTCGGTCTCGATCGAGCGCGGGGTGTTCACCGGCGAGAGCGGGGTGTCGACCTCGCCGCCGAACGTCACCCACTCGGCGGTCGTCCGCGTCGCGAAGATCGTGCGCAGCTCGTCGCGCAGCTTGAGGTTGCCGCGGGCGTGGTCGGCGTACTCCGAGCCGGGAGCGGCCTCGTAGAGGTCGATGCGGCCGACGCCGGCGCAGAAGTTCTTCCAGAACCGTCGCTCCGAGGCCATGAACAGAACGTGGCCGTCGCTGGTGGCATACACCTGATAGCGGACGGCGTCACGCATGCCGCCGGATCCCGGCTCGCGGCGCTCGTAGTTGTCCGACGGGTTGCCGGTGACCTCGTCCTCGGGACGCTGGTAGGCCTTGTAGGTCTCGATGCGCATCCAGTCCATCGCCGCGGCGGCGTCGGACTGGGCGACCTCGACGTGGCGGCCCTGCCCGGTCTCGCGGGCCGCGAGGATCGCCGAGACCAGGGTGAGCGCGCCGTAGAGGGGGCCCGCGTGGATGCCGATCGAGGCGTGTTCGGGCAGGTAGGTGAACCCGTCCTCGTCGGTCGCCGGGGCGACGACACCCGCCCAGGTGTCGTAGGCGATGCCGTGGCTGGGCAGGTCGCGGTACGGACCGGAGGCGCCGTAGCCGGAGATCGACGCGAGCACGATGCGCGCGTTGGCCACCTTGAGCGCCTCATACCCCAGGCCGCGGCGCTCGAGCGCGCCCGGGCGCATCGCCTCGACGACCGCGTCCGCCGAGCGGACCAGGTCCAGGAACACCCCGACGCCCTCGGGGGTGCGCAGGTCGATCTCGATGCTGCGCTTGCCCCGGGAGATGTGCCAGTGCAGCAGCGACACTCCCTCGATGAACGGCCAGACCATCCGGCGCACGTAGTCGCCACCGGGCGGCTCCACCTTGGTCACATCGGCGCCAAGGTCGGCGAGTTGGGTGGTGAGCGCGCCCGGACCGAGCATCGACACGTCGACTACCCGGACCCCCGCCAGCGGCTTTGTCGCGTCGGGCATGCCGGCCCTCCCTTCGTCACGGAGCGTCGTCCGGGCGCGAAACCCGGTAAACCGTCGCCGCAGCGTCCCAGTTTGGATATCTTATATAATCCACGCCTGTTGCGCCCGGCCAGCGGTAACTCCGAAGGTCCAGCCGGTGGGGACGGCGGGCCTTGCTTCTCGACCGGCGCAAGCTCCTCGACCGGCGCAAGCTCCTCGACCGGCGGAAGCTCCTCGACCGGCGGAAGCTCCTCAACGGCGAAGGGTGGCGGCGGATGAACGCGCGACCGGAGGCGGCAACCGCCGCATGGGACACGGCCAGGACCAGCAGTGCGGCCACGGGCGGCGACGTGGCAACCGCGGGGAGCACGAACCCGGATCCGGTGGCGGCGCAGGTGCCGGCCACGATCCCCGGGGCGATCGCCCGCGCCGCGCGGAGCTGGCCGGACGACGAGGCGATCGTCGACGGCGACCAGCGGATCACCTTCGCCGACCTCGACGCCGGTTCCTCGCGGGTCGCGCGGGCGTACGTCGCCGCCGGCGTCCAGGCCGGTGACCGGATCTCGATCTGGGCGCCGAACACCTGCGAGTGGGTGCTTGCCGCGCTCGGCGCGTACAAGGCCGGGGCGGTGCTCGCGCCGATCAACTCGCGGTTCAAGGGGCCGGAGGCGGAGCGGATCCCGCGCACCGCCGGCTCGAAGCTGCTGTTCCTCGTCGACGGCTTCCTCGACACCGACTACCTGGCGATGCTCAAGGCCCAGCCGGAGCTGCCCGCGCTGGGCGAGATCGTCCTGATGAACGCCGCCGGCCGCGACGGCGCCACCGGCTGGGCGGACTTCATCGCCCGCGGCGACGAGGCCGAGCTGGAGAACGGCCCGCTCGCGGTCGAGGTCGCCGCCCGCACGGCGGCGCTGACCGGCGACGACCTGTCCGACCTGGTGTTCACCTCCGGGACGACGGGCGCGCCGACGGGGGCGATGCTCACTCACGGTGGCTCGACGGAGGTCTACCGCTGGTGGTCCGAGCTCGTCGGCCTGCGCCACGGTGACCGCTACCTGCTCGTCTACCCGTTCTTCCACACCGCCGGGCTGAAGTCGGGCCTGCTGGCGTGCATCCTGGTCGGCGCGACGCTGGTGCCGCACCCGGTGTTCGACGTGCCCTCGGTGATGCGCCGGGTCGCCGAGGAGAAGATCACGATGCTTCCCGGGCCGCCCGCCATCTACCAGACGATCCTCAACGCGGACCTGTCCGGCTATGACCTGTCCAGCCTGCGTACCGCCGTCACCGGCGCGGCGGCCGTGCCCGTCGAACTGATCCGCCGGCTGCGCGCCGAACTCGGCCTGGAGACGGTGCTGACCGCGTACGGCCTGACCGAGACGCACGGGACGGCGACGGCGTGCCGCCGCACCGACGACCCCGAGACGATCGCGCGGACCTCCGGGCGGGCGATCCCCGGCGTCGAGGTGCGCATCGTCGACGACGCCGGCGCCCCCCTGCCGCCCGGCGAGCCCGGCGAGCCCGGCGAGATCGTCATCCGCGGCTACAACGTGATGCGCGGCTACTTCGACAACCCGCAGGCCACGGCCGAGACGATCGACGCCGACGGCTGGCTGCACTCCGGCGACATCGGCGTGCAGGACTCCGCCGGCAACGTCACGATCACCGACCGCAAGAAGGACATGTTCATCGTCGGCGGCTTCAACGCCTACCCCGCCGAGATCGAGGCGATGCTCCTCGAGCGCGGCGACCTCGCGTAGGTCGCCGTCATCGGCATCCCCGACGAGCGCCTCGGCGAGGTCGGCATGGCCTTCGTCATCCCCCGCACCGGCGCGACGGTGACGGCGGCGGACATCATCACCTGGAGCCGTGAGCGGATGGCCAACTACAAGGTCCCCCGCCGCGTCGAAGTCGTCGATGCCCTGCCGCTCAACGCCACCGGCAAGGTCGTCAAGTTCGAACTCCGCGACCGCATCCGCGCCGAGTCCGAGTAGCCCTGTCGCCGTTCGCGGCGGCGCAGCCCGAACGCTGAGCTGCCACTCGCCGACCTGCCACTCGCCGACCTGCCACTCGCCGACCTGCCACTCGCCGACCCACAGCCCATCTCGCTCGTCGTCAACGGCCGGCTCCTCGCCCTCTCGCTCTCTCGCCTCATCGCCCACGCCGTGCTGTTCAGCGCTCGGGGCGGGGGACGGAGGTCCTGGGGTGATGCATGGCGGTCGTCCGTGGAGGCCCTTTTGCGGGTTCGACCGTTCTCTGGACGGTCGTCATGCCGACTCGTCGGCAGGACAGGGTCCCGCGCTGGCGGTGGACATGTATCCCCAGGATGCGGCGGCCGGGGGAGCGTTATCCACAGATTCAAACATGTGTTCGACGGCTTGTGGTTGCGGGATCTACGGTCGTTTCATGGTCATCGAGGAGTGCGACGTCGGTGTGGGCGGGTCGGCGCAGGAGCCGCCAACAGGGATCGCTGACCGGCTGGTGGCGATCGGGGAACAGGCCAAGGGCCTGTTGACGGGCGACGTGTGGCGGCTCTCCGACGGCGAGTTGGAACAGTCGATGGTGGCACTGCACGAGCTGACCGCGCAGCTGGCGGCGGCGCGGGGTCAGGTGCTGGTCGAGGCCAGGGACCGCGGCTTCGCGGTGCGCAACGGCGCGGCTGATCTGCCCGGGTGGCTGCGGGAACGGCTGGTGCTGGCGCCGGGAGCGGCGCGTCGCCAGGTGGAGCTCGCCCGGGACACTGTGGAGGGGCCTTGCCAGGCCACGGGCGCCGCGCTGGCAGCCGCGGAGATCAGCGTCGAGCACGCGCTGGTGATCTGCGAGACAGTGCGCCGACTGCCACGCGAGACCTCGGCCGGGCAGCGTGCCGCGGCCGAGCGGTACCTGCTCGAGCAGGCGCGGGTGTTCGACCCGTACCAGCTGACAAGGCTGGCCGCCCGCCTGCGGGAACATCTCACGACCGTCGATCGATCTCCAGGCGGCTCCGATCCGGATCCGGAACGCCCTACCGGGTCGGGTGGGCGAGATGACCCCTCCGCGCGCGACCGTGCTGAGTCCGATCGCCCGAACGGCGAGGATGCTCCGCGCAGCGACGAGACGACGGGCAGCACGACGGGTGCTGACAACGCCGTCGGCGGTCGCGGCGACCACGGAGTCAATAGTGGGGTCTGCGGCGATGACGGCCGTCGTGGTGATGCGGCGGGTCTTGGCGGATCAGCTCAGGACCGGTTGGACGGCGGTGGGACCGGCCCCGATCCGGCGGCGGTGCGCCGGTTCACGTTGACCGACACCCCCGAGGGTACGACGCTGATCCACGGTGAACTCGACGCCGAAGGCGCCGCCCTGCTGCGAACCGCGCTGGATGGCCTTGCCGCGCCCCGCCCGGGCGAGGACGCCGTGCCTGATCGGCGCAGTCCCGCCCGCCGCCGTGCCGACGCGCTGATCGAGCTGGTCGGCCGGGCACTCAGCGCGAACACCGTGCCGGCCTCCGGTGGCACCCGGCCACACCTGACGGTCACGATTCCCTGGGCGACCCTCGTCGGCACCGGGGCCGCGGCCGCCTCGACGAGTTGGGGCATGCCGTTGCCACGCAGCGTGCTGGCCCGCCTGACCTGCGACGCGGCCATCAGCCGCATCATCCTCGACCCCGACGGCCTACCCCTCGACGTCGGCCGCACAGCCCGCACCGCCCCGCCTCACGTGCGCCGCGCTGTCGCGGCAAGAGACCAAGGCTGCACGTTCCCGGGCTGCGACAACCCTCCAAGCTGGTGCGAGGTCCACCACGTGATCCACTGGCTACACGATGGAGTCACCGCGCCACATAATTTGGTGCTCCTCTGCCGCGAACACCACCGCAGAGTCCACCGAGACGGCTGGGAGATCGTCTTCGGCGCGGACCAACGCCCCAGCTACATCCCACCCCACCGGATCGACCCGCTCCGCCGCCCCCGCCGCAACCCCTACAACCAGTTCCCCCCGGATCTCACTGACCTGTCCGACCTGGCCGTCTGACCACTGGCCGTCTGACCCCTGGCCGCCTGGCCGCCTGGCCGCCTGGCCGCCTGACCCCCTGACCCCCTGACCCCCTGACCTGACGGCGAGCCTCGGACAGCCAGTCTCACGAGCCCGCCGATGGACGGACCCAGCAGGGGCACGAGACCGGCAGGCGGCTGCTGGAACACGGTCCGCGCCGGGAGAGCGGCGTGCGAAGGCTCGAGGGACGGACGGGCCACCGGTCCGGGGATGGACCAGCGTCAGCCGCGGTGTGGCGGTGTGGCGGTGTGGCGGTGTGGCGGTGTGGCGGTGTGGCGGTGTGGCGGTGTGGCGGTGTGGCGGTGTGACGGTGTGGCGGTGTGACGACGTGGCGATGCCCCCGACCAGGCCGGGACGCGGGGGCCTGCTGGGCGGGGGAATCGACCACCGGAGTGTGCGGTGGATCAGCCTGTGGGCTGGGTGGCGAGGCGGACGAGGTCGCCGGCGCGGACCTTGCCGACCTCGGTGCGGGGGAGCTCGTCGATCTCGACGAAGCGGGCCGGGACCTTGTACGGGACGAGCTTGGCGCGGGCGGCCTCGCGCAGGGCCGCGGCGTCGAACGTCGTGCCCTCGCGGGGGACGATGAAGGCCCAGGGGACCTCGCCGAGGCGGTCGTCGGGGACGCCGACCACGGCGCAGTCGGCGACCTCCGGGGAGAGCCGGATGACCTCCTCGACCTCGCCGGGGAAGACCTTCAGGCCGCCTCGGTTGATCATGTCGGAGACGCGGCCCTCGATCCAGAGGAAGCCTTCGGCGTCGATGCGGGCGATGTCGCCGGTGCGGAACCAACCGTCGGGGGTGATGCGGTCGCCGAGCGCGGAGCCATCGGCGTAGCCGGCGGAGACCGCGGGGGTGCGGACGTGGAGTTCGCCCTGCTCGCCTTCGGGGACGTCATTGCCGTCGGGGCCGACGAAGCGGGGAATGACGCCGGCGTGCGGGCGGCCGATCGAGCCGAGCTTGGACTCGCCGAACTCGCGGGCGTCGGCGGCGTTCCAGCCGACGATCTCCCCGCCGATCTCGGTCTGGCCGTAGCAGTTCAGCACGGTGACGCCGAACTTGTCGCGGAACATCCGGGCGCGCAGCGGCGACAGCGGCGCGGTGATCCCGCGGACGTAGCGCAGCGGCTCGACCGAGGTGACCGCCGGGTCGTCTGTCAGCATGTTCATCGCCGCCGGCGGCAGCACCGTGGAGCGGATCCCATGGCGGGCCACGGCGGTGGCAAACGACACCGGCGTGAACGGTTCGAGGATCACCACGGGCGCGCCGACGCGGAAGGCGAACAGCACGTTGTAGATCCCGGCGGACAGCGACATCGACGTCGGGATGAGGTTCGGCATCGGGGCCTTGCGCGCGGCGAGCGAACCGGCGGCCTTGTCGCCGACGAGCTTGCGCAGCACCGGCTCGAGCAATGCCAGGTAGCCGGAGTGGCGCAGCAGCACAGGCTTGGGCCGGCCGGTCGTCCCGGAGGTGAACTGGACCAGCGCGATGTCCCCGTCGTGCGCCGGCACGTCGGGCGCGCGCCGCCCCGGCACCGCCTCGGCCCAGCCGATCTCGGTGCTCGCCGCGGCTGGATCGCTGGTGCTGGCGGCGGCTGGATCGCTGGTGCTGGCGGCGGGGGAGGTGCTCGGGGTGTCCGCGCCGGGGGCGGTCGCCGCGACGACGATGGGCAGGGCGCCGGCGGTGTGGCGGTCGGCCCACTGCGGGAGGGTGACGATGGCAGCGGGCGCGACGGCCTCGACGAGGTGGGCGATCTCGTCGTCGGAGGTCCGCGGGTTCAGCGGGACGTACACCGCTTCGGCGGTCCACGCGCCGAACATCGCCGAGATGACCTCGGCGCCGCTGGGCAGCATCACCGCGACAGGCTGACCGGGGCGGACCCCGACGGTGCGCAGCACGTCCGCGAGGGCGGTCGCACTGCGGCGCAGCGCCGCCCGACTCATCTCCAGGTCGCCCACGAAGACCGCGGGGGTGCTCTCGTCGTCCGGCCGTTCCTCAAGCAGGTCAACGAGTCTCACGCCGGGTCTCCCTCGCTCGTGGCTGCGGCGCTGGGGGCCGCGGAGCCCGTGCTCACGGAGCCGGTGGTCGCGAGGCTCGCGCGGGGGCCGTCGGGTCGGTGTCGGGGGTGAGCTCGGCCCAGCGGGGCTCGCGCTTCTCGACGAACGCCGCGGGGCCCTCGAGCTGATCGGGGTGGCCCCAGACGGAGACGAGGTGCGCGGCGCCGGTGCGGCAGGCGGCGGTCAGGCCGTCCTCGAGCGCGCCCCACAGCGCGCGCTTGGTGGCGCGCATCGCGACGGGGGAGTTGCGGGCGATCGCGTCGGCGATCTCGGCGGCACGATCGCGCAGCTTCTCGGGCTCGAAGAGTTCGCTGACCATGCCCAGCTCGTAGGCGCGCGAGGCCGGCATCCGCTCGTGGACGCCGGTGAGCGCCATCCGCATGACCGGCTCGAACGGCATCTTGCGCAGCAGCGCCATCAGCTCGAACGAGACGACCTGGCCGACGGACACGTGCGGGTCGAAGAACTTCGCGGTGGACGCTGCGATGACGATGTCGGCGTCGGCGACGAAGTGGAACCCGCCGCCGGCGCACAGGCCGTTGACGGCGGCGATCACCGGCTTGGTGACCTTCTGGTGCCAGGCGGTGAAGTACAGGTCGAACTTCTCCGCCTCGGCCCGGTAGCGCTCCATGCCGACGCCGTCGGTGGCGATCTCCGCGACGTCGGCGCCGGTCTGGAACGCCCGGCCCTCGCCGGTGTGCACGATGACCCGCACGCCGGGATCGTCGTCAAGTGCGCGCCAGGCGCGGGCGAACTCGTCGCGCATCTGGTTGTTCATCGCGTTGAGCTGTTTCGGCCGGTTGTTGATCAGCCAGCCGATGTGGCCGCGGCGGGAGACGAGCAGCGTCTCGTAGCAGGGGTAGACGTGTTCGTCCACGGCCTCGGCCACGGTCTCGGCACTCGCGTCTGGAGTCACGGTCATGTCCGCCTCACGCCTTTCGCGCCGGTCGGCGCAGCAGCCTCGAGTGGCGCCCAGCGCGGCTCGCGCTTCTCGACGAACGCCGCGGGGCCCTCGATCTGGTCCGGATGGCCCCACATGCCGACGAGGTCGGCGGCGGCGGCCTGGCACATCTCGGTCAGTCCGGCCTCCAGCGCCCGGTACAGCGCGCGTTTGGACGCCGCCATCGCCGAGGGGGAGTTGCGGGCGATCGTCGCGGCCAGCGCCGCGGCGCGCTCGCGCAGCGTCTCCGGCGGGTCGACGATCTCGCTCGACAGCCCGAGCTGGTAGGCGCGGGCCGCGCCGAGCCGCTCGTGTCGGCCGGCGAGCGCGAGGCGCATGATCGTCTCGGCGGCCATCTTGCGGGTCAGCGCGATTCCCTCGAACGCGGTGACCTGGCCGACGGACACGTGCGAGTCGATGAACACCGCGTCCCAGCCGAGCAGCACGATGTCGGCGTCCGCGACGAAGTGCAGCCCGCCGCCGACGCAGCGGCCCCGCACCGCCGCGATCACCGGCTTGACGACGCCGCAGTGCCAGCCGGTGATCCGCAGCTCGGCCCGCTTCGTGCGCCGGGACTGCTCGCGCAGCGCGGCCTTGTCCCGGCCGAGCTGGCCGACGTCCAGGCCGGTGCAGAAGTCCCGGCCGGCGCCGACGTTCACGATGACCCGGACGTCCGGGTCGTCATCGAGCTCCGCCCAGGCGCGGGGCAGCTCGTCGAGCATCGCCGCGTCCATCGCGTTGCCCGAGCGCGGCCGGTGCAGCTCCAGCCAGCCGACCGGGCCGTCCCGGGAGACCCGCAGGCTCTGGTATTCCTGTGTCATCGGGGCCTCAGCTTCGGGGCACGTCGCGCCACGGCCTGCCGTGGAACGGGTCGGGTTCGCGGGGCAGACCGAGCACCCGCCCCGACCGGCCCGACCACCCCGACCACCCCGACCACCCCGACCACCCCGACCACCCCGACCACCCCGACCACCCCGACCACCCCGACCGGCCCGACCCCGACCGGCCCGACCCCGACCGGCCCGACCCCGACCGGCCCGACCCCGACCGGCCCGACCCCGACCGACGTCGCGCTACGGCACATCGACTGGTCGCGGTTGTTCACCCCCCGCGTCGTCGCCGTCGTCGGCGCGACCGACACCGAGGGCAGCCCGCAGCGGGCCCAGTGGACGCAGGTCCGCGAACGCCTCGGCGCCCTCGGTGCCGACGTCATCCCGGTCCACCCGAAGAAGCCCGAGATCCTCGGCGTCAAGGCATACCCGAGCCTCGCCGACCTGCCCGAGGACCCCGACGTCGTCGTGGTCCTGGTCCGCGACCCGCTGCCGATGGTCGAGCAGGCCGTCGCCAGCCGCGCCGCCTTCGTGATCGTGTTCTCCGCCGGCTTCTCCGAACTCGGCACCGCCGAGGGCGACGCCGCCGAGCGCAGACTGCGCGAGCTGGCCGCCGGTGACACCCGGATCATCGGCCCGAACACCAACCTGAACATCTTCGAGCCGTGGCAGCAGGGCCTGCCCGGCCGCAAGCTCGCGATCATCAGCCAGTCCGGCTACCAGGGCCGGCCGATCACCCAGGGCCAGGTGCTGGGCATCGGCATCGAGATCTGGGCGACGCTCGGCAACGAGGCCGACATCGAGTGGGCAGACATGGCCGGCTATCTCGCCGAGAACCGCCCCGTGGGCGCGATCGCGACGTACGTCGAGGGCTTCCAGAACGGCCGCAGCTTCATGCTCGCCGCCGACGCCTGCGCGCGGGCCGGCATCCCGATCGTCGCGATCAAGGTCGGGCGCAGCGAGGCCGGCCGGGCGATGGCCGCCGCCCACACCGGCCACCTCACCGGCCCGGACGCCGTTCACGACGCCGTGTTCGAGCAGTACGGCGTCATCCGCGTCGACGACCTCGACGAGGTCATCGAGATCTCCGGGATGTTCTGCCACACCGGGCTGCTCGAGGGCACCGGCGGCGTCGCCGTCTACGCCATGTCCGGCGGCACCGCCTCCCATGTCGCTGACCTGTGCGGGACGCTCGGCGTGCCGGTGCCGACGTTCACCAACGAGACGGTCGCGGCGCTCGGCGAGTTCGTCCCCTGGTACCTGAAGAAGGACAACCCGCTGGACTCCGGTGGTGTCATCACCGCCAAGCCGGAGAACCGGCGGGTCCTGGAGATCATGCTGGCCGACCCGAACGTCGACGTGCTGTTCGCGCCGATCACCGGGGTGTTCCCCGGGATGAGCGACGCGCTGGCCCGCGACCTCATCGCGCTGCACGAGAAGGCGGTCGCCGGGCAGGGCAAGCCGGTGATCGCGGCGTGGACGTCGCCGATCCGCGACGACGACGCCTACCGGGCGCTGTGCGCCGCGGGCGTGCCGCTGTTCCACTCGTTCACCGCCGCCGTGCGGGGCCTCGGCGAGCTCGGCCGGTACTCGACGTTCCACCGGAACTACCGCAGCCCGTTCGCCGCGGGCGTCGCACCGGCGCTCGCCGCGCCGACCGCGCGGGAGCAGGCCCTCGCGGTGCTCGACGCCGCGGCCGGCCAGGCGACCCTCAACGAGGTCGACTCGAAGCGGGTGTTGTCCGCCTACGGCATCCCGATCGCCGCCGAGCAGCTCACCACCTCCGCCGACGAGGCCGTGGAGGCCGCCGCCGGGCTCGGTTTCCCCCTCGTCATGAAGATCGCCTCGGCGGACATCGCCCACAAGTCCGACCTGGGCCTCGTCGCGGTCGGCGTCGCGGACGCGGGGGCCGCCCGCGAGACCTACGAGCGCCTGGTCGCCACCGCGGCGAGCGCCGCGCCGGCCGCCCGCGTCGACGGCGTCGTCGTCGTCGCCGAGATGATCACCGACGCGGTCGCCGAGGTCATCCTCGGCCTGTCCCACCAGGCGCCGTTCGGGCCGACGATCACCTTCGGCCTCGGCGGCGTGTTCACCGAGGTCTTCGCCGACGTCGCCTTCGCCGTGCCGCCGTTCGACGCGGACCGTGCCCGCGCCGTCGTTGACTCGACAAAGGGCGTGAAGCTACTGCGCGGCACCCGCGGCCGACCCGCCGGTGACATCGACGCCCTGGTCGAGACGATCCTGCGGCTGCGCGACCTCGCCGTCGACCTCGGCGAGCGGATCTCCGAGCTCGACATCAACCCGATCATGGTGCGTCCGGCCGGGAAGGGCGTCGCCGCCGTCGACGCCCTCGTGGTGCCCAAGGTGTGAGACCCGCGCTCTCGGGAAGCGCGCGACGATGCGCTTCCCGAGGCGCCGCGGCTCAGGCACCGACGGCGATGACCTTGGTTTCGGCAGGTGACCGCGGTCGTGTGCACGCGGTCACAATCGCGCAGCCGCCCCAAGCCGCCCCAAGCCGCCCCAAGCCGCCCCAAGCCGCCCCAAGAGCCTGGGGCTCGGGCAGCGTGAAGGGCTGGCCGGGGCGGTCTGCGGACCACCACCGGCATCGATCAGTCCGCCGGGGACCAGAGGATGCTGCGGTCCTTGAGCAGCTCGATGACCAGCTCGCCGTGGTGGCGCAGCAGCTGGACGAACTCCGCTGACGCGCGGGCACCGTCGGCCGCCTTGATCGCCCGGTGCGCGGCGCTGATCCCGCGCTTCTGCGAGGGAATGGACCCGGGCACCGCCGCGAAGAAATTCCCGGGAATGACGCTGGTCATCAGCCGGGAGAAGGAGGAGAGCCGGGGGGAGTGGGCCATCGCGAAGACCTGCCGGAGGTAGGCTTCGTTGGCGTGCTGGACGTCGTCGGAGGTCTCGGCGATCCGCAGATCCTGCTCGTCCTCGGTCAGTTTCGCGAGGCCATCCGCGTCGCCGCGCTCGGTCGCCCGTTCCGCGGCCAGGGCGTAGAGGGCGCCGAGCAGGGCATAGTGATCGCGCACCGAGTTCTCGTCCAGCCCGTGCACGAACGCGCCGCGGTGTGGCTCGATCGAAATCCAGCCCTCGCTCTCCAGGGCGATCATGGCTTCGCGCACCGGAATCCGGCTGACACCGAGTTCCTCGGCGATTTCGTCCTGCCGAACATGATCGCCCTGCCGCAGGGCGCCGGCGAAGATCAGCCCGCGGATGTGGTCGGCGACCTGGCTCCCGCTGCTGCGGCGGTCGACGATCGAACGACCGCCGTTGAGCGGCGCGAGGGGCCCGGCGGTGGCTGTCCGGCGGTTCGGAGGGATGACCGCGCTCCTTCAGGTCACACGAGGGACGCGCGGCGGTGCGCACCTTCGACCGGTGGCGGCGGGAGCCGGGCTCGCGCCCGACCGCTGAGAGACTGATCCCGCACGTCTTGCAGCAAGTATACGAGTGGTGGTCATCGAGGTTACCCAGATGAGGGAGTATTCCCTCGCACCCTGTGCTCGGACTGCGGTGGAACGCTAACGCTCTGGAAATTCACCGACACGAGGCGGACTTCTCGGGTGATCTCGGTCGGGACGGGGGCGGCACCGGAAAATCTTCTCCGGTGCCGCCCCCGTCCCCGCCTGCGGCGGGCCAGGCTCGGCGCGGGTCGCGCCGTCCGGGCTGGCCTCCACCACCGCTATCCCATTACTCCTTGGCGGTCTCGGCGCTCGAACGGGCCGGCGCGGCGCTGACCGAGTCCAGCGGCGGGTCGAGCACGTCCACCGAAGCGCCGCCGCCGGTCGCGGGAGTGCTGGTCGCGTCCTTGGCCGTGGCCTCCGTGGCACCGTTGGCGGCGGGCGTGCCGCTCGCGGAGCTACCTGAGTCCGTGGCTTCCGAGGCTTCCGTGGCCCCGTTGGCCGAGGAGGCTCCGTTCGCGGTGCCACCGGTGTTCGCGGTGCCACCGGTGTTCGCGGTGCCACCGATGTTCGCGGTGCCACCGGTCTCCGTGGCCGGGGCCCCCGCGGCCCTGTTGGCCGCGGAACCCGTCGCGCTGCTGGCGCCGGCGGCCGAGGTGCCGGCCGTCTCGGTGCTGGTGACGGCCGGGGTGGTGACGGCCGGGGTGGTGACGGCCGGGGTGGTGACGGCCGGGGTAGCGGTGTCGGGCGTCGCGGCCACGGTAGTGCTGGCCGGGTCGCCGCCGGTGATGGCGGCGGGGGTGTCCGGTCCGCTGCCCGCACCCGTGGTGGCGTTGATGCCGAGATAGGCGGTGGCCAGCCGCTCCGAGTCGACCTCGGCCGTCGGGCCGCTCCAGGTGATGTGTCCGACGGTGATGAAGGCGACCCGATCGGCGATGGCCAGGGCGTCGCGGGTCTTCTCCTCGGAGATCAGCAGCGCGGTGCCGCGGGCCTGTAGCTGGCGCAGCGCATCGAAGATCTGGTCGATGATGAGCGGCGCGAGGCCCAGTGACGGTTCGTCGGCCACGAGCAGGCGCGGCGGGCGAACCAGCGCCGGGGCCAGGGTGAGCATCTGCTGCTCACCACCGGAGAGGGCACCGGCGAGCTGGGTGCGGCGCTCGCCGAGCACCGGGAAGGCGGCGTAGGCGCCGTCGCGCTCGTCGGCGTCGCGCAGCCACAGGGCGAGGTTCTCCTCGACGGTGAGCTCGGGGCAGATGCCGCGGCCCTCGGGAGCGAGGTAGACGCCGTCGCGTTCCCGCTTGTGCGCGGGTACCCGGGTCACCTCGTGGTCGCCCAGGTGGACGCTGCCGGACATCGGGTTGAGCAGTCCGCCGATGGCGGAGCACAGCGTGCTCTTGCCGGCGCCGTTGCCGCCGAGCAGGGCGAGTGCCTCGCCGGGCGCGATGGTCAGGTCGATGCCGTGCAGGACCTCGATCTCGCCGTAGCCGGCATGCAGCCCGCTGACCCGCAGCACCGGGGCTGGTGCGTCGGGCGTCGCGACCGGGGCGGCGTCGCGATCGGTGGCCGTGGCGAGGGCCGTCGCGGCTCTGTCCGCCGCGGCCTGCTCCCGTGCCGCCGTCGCGGTGGCCTTCGCCGTCTTGGCCGCCCGGCGCTGCCGGATCTGGCTCGGGACGTTCGCGATGGCGGCGAGTGAGCCGTCGGGCTCGCGGGCCAGGCCGATGGCGCCGAGGCCGAACAGCACCTGCATCAGGTAGCTCGACGCCGGCACGGACTCCAGGGCCTGCGGGAACAGGGTGGTGGCCAGGCCGGCGAGGATGGCACCGGCGGGCCGGCGGATGCTGAAGGTGACCGTCGTCGCGAGCCAGACCAGGCCGAGGGTGACGTCGTAGTCGGTGTTGGTGACCCGGCCACGGCTCGCGGCGAGCAGAACGCCACCGAAGCCGGCGATGCCGGCGGAGATGACGAACACCAGCAGCTTCATCCGGCCGACGGCGATACCGCTGGTACGCGCGCCGACCTCGGTGGAGCGCACCGCCAGCATGGCGCGGCCGGTGCTGGAGTTGCGCAGCGAGTGGATCAGCCAGACGACCAGCGCGAGCAGCGCCAGCAGCAGCACGATCAGCCAGCGCGGGTTGGTGGTGTCGACGATGCCCAGGTCCGGCGGGCGGACGCCCCAACCACCGGAGCCGTTGGAGATGTCACCGATCTGGAACAGCAGGTTCTGCCCGATGAACGCCAGCGCCAGGGTGGACAGGGCCAGCGGCAGGCCGCCGAGACGGCGGGTGGGCAGCGCGACGATCAGACCGATGAGGGCGGCCACGACCGTACCGGCGATCAGCGCCGGGAAGAACGGCACGCCGTGGGAGAGGAGATTGCCGGCGGTGAACGCGCCGGAGAGCACGAACGCGGCCTGCGCGAGGCTGACCATTCCGCCGATGCCGGTAAGGACGGTGAACGACAGCAGCACGATCGCGGTGGCGATGCCCTGGGCCAGCAGGCCCGCCCAGAAGTCCGTCGCGCCGAACGCGGTGTAGGCGACCAGTCCGACGCTCAGCGCGATCCACAGGGCCCGGCGTCGTTGCAAGCGGGCGCCGGTCGGCGCGTCCGCCGGTGGCTTCTCCTCCAGCGTGGTGCCGCCGCGCCGGCCCTGGTCGGCGCCGAAGTAGATGAGCAGCAGGAACAGGACGATGAACGGCACCGCGGTCGGGAACCCGGTGATGTTCACGTCGACGTAGCCGGCGACGAGGTTCTGCACGACGCCGAGCAGCAGGCCGCCGCCCATCGCGATCGGGATGGAGGCGAAACGCGCCAGCACGACACCGGGGATCGAGATGAACAGCAGGGTGTTGAAGGTGAAGCCGCCGAGGCCGAACATCGGCGCCAGCAGCACGCCGACGAGGCCGGCGAGGCCGCAGGAGGTGACCCAGGAGACCGCGGAGGCGCGGTCCGGGTCGATGCCGCGCAGCGCGGCGATCTTCGGCCGGCTCACCGAGGCGCGCATCTCCAGGCCGATACGGGTGTGGCGGACCAGCAGCCACAGCAGCACCGCAGAGAAGATCGCCGCACCGAGCATCGCGAGCTGGTCGGTGTCGATGACCAGGCCGTCACCGAAGGTGTAGTTCTCCTTCGGGCTCGGCCCGAGGCCGGGGATCCGGAAGACGTCCTCGACCGCGGGCAGCTTCCAGTGCGCCTTGTCCTTCAGCATCGCGACGATCCACAGGCACAGTGCCGGCAGGGCGATGAGAAGGCCGAGGGTGCCGACCATCTTGGCCGCGATGGATGCCTCGCGCAGCGGGTTGAACAGCACCTTGTGCAGAATCCAGCCCAGCAGCGGGGCGAAGACCAGCACACAGATGATCGCGCTGGGCACGATCGGCAGGCCCTGGCCGGTGTTGAGCTGGAAGAACAGGTACGCGGTCGAGAAGGCGATCCCGCCCTGTCCGAAGTTGAACACGCCCGATGTCTGGTAGGTCAGCGTCAGACCAGAGGCGAGGATGGCGTACAGAGCGCCGGTGACCAGCCCCGCCACCACCAGGTTGAAGAACTCGGTCACGCACTCCTCCGGTTACTACTCGTGATTACGGCGCCGGCGTCCGCGCCGTCGCGGTGCAGGTGGACAGCGGCACGTCGGGTCGTCTCACGGGCCCTGTCACCGCCGGGCCGCGATGCGGCCGCCGGCGTGCGAAGCGTGGAGGTGACCCCGTTGCGGGTGCCCCGGTGTGGGCCGGCGGCGGGCCTGGGG
>NZ_JALKFU020000549.1 GCF_023242965.2 Frankia sp. AgKG'84/4 | reverse complement strand
GATCGGCTCGCCGTCCCCGCCCGGCGCCGTCGAGCGGGCCGCCGAGATGATCATGGCTTGCGGCGCGCTGGCGGTGGCCGAGGAGCGGATCGCCGCCGACACCGCCGCGGCGCTGGCCGCGCTGGCGGCCTGCGATGTGGACGCAACCACCCGCGACGCGCTCACCGGTCTAGCGATCGCCGCCACCGCCCGGGCACAGTGACGTCGAGACCCCGGTGACCTCGAGACCCCGGTGACCTCGAGACCCCGGTGACGACGAGACCCCAGAACGACGAGACCCCAGAACGACGAGACCCCAGAAACGACGAGACCCCCGTGACAACGAGACCCCAGCAGTGGCGAGCCACCAGCGGAGAGGCGGAAGGCTGATGCGGACCGTGCAGGGCCCGACCGACCATGTCGTGATCGTCGGAGCCGGTTTCGCGGGGCTCTCGGCCGCGCTGCGCCTCGCCGGCGCGGGCCGGCGGGTGACCGTGCTCGAACGGGAGCCGGTGCCGGGCGGGCGGGCCGGCCTGTTGTCCGTCGGGGGCTACCGGTTCGACACGGGCCCGACGGTGCTGACCATGCCGGAGCTGATCGCCGACGCGCTGGACTGCGTCGGCGAGGACCTCGACCAGTGGGTGACCCTGACCCGCCTCGACCCCATGTACCGGGCGTTCTTCGACGACGGCTCGTCGCTGGACGTGTGCGCCGACCCGGCGGACACCGCCGCGCGGATCCGGGCGGTGTGCGGCCCGGCGGAGGCCGCGGGCTTCGAGCGCTACGTCGAACTGGTGACCGCGATGTTCCGCGCGCAGCTGACGCGGTTCATCGACGCGCAGGTCGACTCGCCCGTCGCGCTGCTGCGCCCACAGCTGGCCCGCCTCGCCGCGCTCGGGGGCTTCCGCCGACTCGCCCCGGTGGTCAACCGGTACCTGAAGGACCCGCGCACCCGGCGGATGTTCTCCTTCCAGGCGATGTACGCCGGGCTCGCCCCGCACGACGCACTCGCCCTCTACTCGGTCATCTCGTACATGGACTGCGTCGCCGGGGTCTACCACCCGACCGGTGGGCTGCACGCCGTCGCCGAGGGGATGGCCGGCGCGGCGGCCAAGCACGGCGTGACGCTGCGCTACGACACGACGGTGACCCGGGTGGAGGTCCAGGGGGGCCGCGCGGTGGCGGTGCACACCGCGGCCGGCGAGCGGATCGCCGCGGACGCCGTCGTGCTCAACCCGGACCTGCCGATCGCCTACGCGGAACTGCTGCCGCCGACGGTGGCGCCAGCCCGACTGCGCCGGCTGCGGTACTCACCGTCCTGCTTCCTGCTGCTCGCCGGGGCCCGGGTGGACTATCCGCACGGCGCGCACCACACCATCCACTTCGGCGGGGCGTGGCGGCGGACCTTCCGGGAGATCATCGACCGCGGCGAGCTGATGAGCGACCCGTCCTTCCTGGTCAGCACACCGTCGCGCAGTGAGCCGGCGCTGGCGCCGGCGGGCGCGCACGCGTACTACGTGCTGTTCCCGACGCCGAACCTCACCGCCGGGCTGGACTGGTCGGTGCTGCGGGGGCGCTACCGTGACGAGGTCGTCGCCACCTGCGAACGGCGCGGCTATCCCGGCTTCGGCGCCGCCATCGAGGTCGAGCGGGTCACCACCCCGGCGGACTGGCGGGCGCTCGGGATGGCGGCGGGCGCGCCGTTCGCCGCCGCGCACACGCTGCGCCAGACCGGTCCGTTCCGGCCGGCGAACATGGCGCCGGGGCTTGCGAACGTGGTGTTCGCCGGCAGCGGCACCCGACCGGGCGTCGGTGTCCCGATGGTGCTGATCTCCGGGCGGCTGGCCGCCGAACGCATCCTCGGGCCCGATCGGCGTTACCGGTCGCGTGCGCTGCGCTGACCAGCCACCGGCGATTCGCCGCCGAAACACCGAAAGTTCCTGAACAGCGGGTTAGAAGTGTCTTCGGACCGAGCCGTGCCTAGTCCTTTGGTCCCCGGTTTCGCGACGAGGCTGGGAGAATACCGGCATGGACGAAGGGCGCAGCCCGGCCAGCCTCGCGGCACCGGACACCACCACGGACGCGGCACTGCTCGAGCGTGCCCTGTTCGAGATCAAAAAAGTGATCGTGGGCCAGGACCGGATGGTCGAGCGGATGCTCGTCGCGCTACTCGCCCGCGGGCACTGTCTGCTGGAGGGCGTGCCGGGAGTCGCGAAGACGCTGGCGGTGCAGACGCTGGCCACGGTGGTGGGCGGGTCGTTCGTCCGGATCCAGTTCACCAACGACCTCGTGCCCTCGGACATCGTCGGCGCCCGGATCTACCGGGCCACGAGTGAGGCGTTCGACGTCGAGCTGGGGCCGGTGTTCGCGAACTTCGTCCTCGCCGACGAGATCAACCGGGCGCCGGCGAAGGTCCAGTCGGCGCTGCTGGAGGTCATGTCGGAGAAGCAGGTGTCCCTCGGCGGGGCCACCCACAAGCTGCCCCGGCCGTTCCTGGTGCTCGCCACCCAGAACCCGATCGAGTCCGAGGGCGTCTACCCGCTGCCCGAGGCTCAGCGCGACCGCTTCCTGATGAAGGTCACCGTGCCCTACCCGAGCCCCGCCGAGGAGCTGGAGATCGTCCGGCGGATGGGCGTCTCACCGCCGACGCCGGAGCGGGTCCTCGGCCCCACGGTGCTCGAGCGCCTGCAGGGCCGGGCCGACGACGTGTTCGTCCACCACGCGATCATCGAGTACGCCGTGCGCCTCGTGCTCGCCACCCGCGCGCCGGCCGACGCGGGCCTGCCGGAACTGACGGGTCATCTCGCCTACGGCGCCTCGCCGCGCGCCTCGCTCGGCCTCGTCGCCGCCGCCCGGGCGCTGGGCCTGCTGCGGGGGCGGGACTACGTGGTCCCCGAGGACGTCGCCGATGTCGCCCTGGACGTGCTGCCACACCGGCTGGTGCTGTCCTACGAAGCACTCGCCGAGGGGCTGAGCGCCGACGTGATCGCCGCGCGGATCCTCGGCGCCGTGGCGCCGCCCCAGGTCGCGCCGCGCCAGCAGGGCCCCTACGCGACCGGCCCGCACACCGGCGGCTGGGGAACGAACCCCCGCTCGGGCTTCCCGGAGTACCTCGACCGCGGACCGATCTCTTGACCTCGGGCGTCACGACGACGGAGACGTCATGACCACGGCGGCACCGCCGCCCGCCGCGGCCGGCCCGCCGGGCACCGATCCGGCGGTGGAGCGGACCCTGCGCCGCCTGGAGCTCACCGTGCTGCGCCGCCTCGACGGCCTGCTGCTCGGCGATCACCTCGGTCTGCTGCCCGGCCATGGCAGCGAGAAGGCGGAGAGCCGCGAGTACACCGTCGGTGACGACGTGCGCCGGATGGACTGGGCGGTCACGGCCCGCACCACCGTCCCGCACGTCCACGACCTCATCGCCGACCGCGAGCTGGAGACCTGGGCCCTGGTCGACCTGAGCGCGAGCACCGAGTTCGGCACCGGGACCATGCAGAAACGCGACCTGGCGATCGCCGCCACCGCCGCCGTCGGTTTCCTCACCGCCCGCACCGGCAACCGGATGGGCGCGCTCGCCCTGACCCCGGCCGGCCTGCGCGCGATCCCCGCCCGGCC
>NZ_JALKFU020000548.1 GCF_023242965.2 Frankia sp. AgKG'84/4 | reverse complement strand
CCGCGGGAGGTCCCAGCGCCCTCGCGGCCGCGGTGGCCGGGTCCGGCCCGGGCGCTGACGCTGCTGCTGCTGGCCGCACTCGGCTTCGGTGGGGTGGTGGCGGCCAGGTCCGCGGATCCGTCCTTCAGCGGCGCCACCGCCGATCCGGACCGGTTGGCGGCGAGCCTCGCGGCGATCGGGACCCGGGATCGGTCGCTGGCAGCGCAGGAGGGCCGGCTGCGCCGGTCGGGCGCGAGCGCGGCACCGACCGCGTTCGCGGTGACCGGTCCATCGCGATCGGTACCGGGGGGTGGGATGTCGGGGGGTGGGGTGCCGGCCGAGGCGGCGCGGCTCGCGGTCCTCGCCGGCACGGTGGCGGTCAGCGGTCCGGGAGTGGAGCTGACCATCCGGGATCCGCAGCGCTCCGTCGACGCGTCGGTGCTCGTCGACGCCCTGCAGGAACTGCGTGACGCGGGCGCCGAGGCGATCGAGATCGCCGGGGTGCGCGCGGTGGTGAGCACCTATGTCGCGGACGATCCGGGGCGTGGGCTGATCGTGGACGGAACATCGGTGTCGCCGCCGTACGCGCTGCGGGTGGTCGGTGCTGCGCACACCCTGGACCAGGCGCTGCGGATTCCGGGCGGAGTGCTCGATACGGTAGCGGCGCGGGACGGCGCGCAGGCGAGCGTGCGGAGCTTCGGGAAACTGGAGATCCGGGCACTGCGGCCCATGCCCAGTCCCCGCTACGCTCGCCCGGCCGGATAGTTCTTCCGCGGCCGTGCGGGTGAATCGGTGGCGGTGGTGGGCGTCCGGTGGCCGGTACGGGCCGCGGCGCCTCGTGACCCAGAAGGAGAGGCGATCCCCGGTGTACCCGGACGACCTGAAGTACACCCGTGAGCACGAGTGGATCCGGCTCACCGGCAGCACGGCGCGGGTCGGCATCACGGCCTACGCGCAGGAGGCACTGGGCGACATCGTGTTCGTCTCCCTGCCGGAGGTCGGCCTCGAGGTGGGTGCCGGCGAGCCCTTCGGCGAGGTCGAGTCGACGAAGAGCGTCTCGGAGCTCTACGCTCCGGCCGGGGGAGCGGTGGCCGCGCGCAACGAGGCGCTGGCAGGGGCCCCCGAGCTGGTCAATTCCGATCCGTACGGCGACGGGTGGCTGGTCGAGATCACCCTGACGGACGCGGGCGGCATCGACGATCTGCTGAGCGCCGACGAATACACTGAGCACGTAAAGGGTAACTGAAAGTACCGTTGGCGTGGCGCTGGCGGGCGGTGGGGCGCGCCACGCCGAACAACACGGGACGCACCCTTTTCACGACCGTGCCCCCGATGCACTAGCCTCGGAGTGCGCCGGGGTGCGGTCGTGGACGGCCCAGCCGTCCGCATATGATCATCCCGGTGGTGGGGGTGGGCCGAGAACGTCTGGCTACCACCATCGCTGTGCTGGTAGAGACGTTCCCGCCGCCTGCCCGGCGGCGGCCGAGGCGGCTGGCGGGCCCGTGTGACGCGGGTTCGGCGGCAGGAAGCGGACGCGACTGTGTTCTGCACGAGGTGCGGACAGCAGAACCCGTCCGACGCGCTGTACTGCGCGCGGTGCGGGTCCCCTCTGGTACGTCCGGGAGAGCCCGTGGCACCGGAGCGGCCCGCCGAACAGACGTCGACGCTCAATCTCGCCGCCGCTCTGTCGGGCATCGAGGGTGACCACGTCGACGAGTCGACCGAACGGGACGCGGTGGCCGCGGTCGACGCGCTGCCGCCCGGTTCGGCGTTGCTGGTCGTGAAGCGGGGGCCCAATGCGGGCAGCAGGTTCCTGCTGGACGCGGACATGACCACCGTCGGCCGGCACCCCGAGAGTGACATCTTTCTCGACGACGTCACGGTCTCCCGTCGGCACGCGGAGTTCCACCGCTCGCCGTACACCAAGGGATTCTCCGTGCGTGACGTCGGGAGCCTCAACGGCACCTACCTCAACCGTGAGCGCATCGACTCCGCCGAGCTCACCAGCGGCGACGAGGTACAGATCGGCAAGTTCCGGCTGGTGTTCCTCACCGGCACGAGCTACGGGGGGTCGGCGGCGCGGTGATCGGGAAGGTCTACCGGTGAGCGGCTTCGCCGCGGCGGCGCACGCCGCGCGCTCGGGCGTGCCTGGCCGGAGTTCCGCCGGCCCGGGGGCGAAGGTTCTCACCATCGGCCAGGTCATGGAGCGGCTGCGGGCGGACTTCGACGACATCACCCTGTCGAAGATCCGCTTCCTGGAGGCGGAGGGGCTGGTCGAGCCGGCCCGCACGAGTTCCAACTACCGCAAGTACTCCGCCGATGACGTGGCGCGTCTGCGCTACGTGCTGCACGCCCAGCGGGAGCGTTTCCTGCCGCTGCGCGTGATCAAGGAGGAGCTGGCGTCGCTGGACCGGGGGGAGACCCCGGTGCACCGGCCCGGCCCCCGCCCGCTGCCGCCGAATCCGGGCCCCACCGGCCTGGACGCCATCCTGGGTGCCGAACGGGACCGGATGTCGCGTCGCGAGCTCCTGGCCGCCGTGGGGCTCCCCGAGGAGGACCTGGCCGACCTGGAGCGCCATGGCCTGGTCGCCCCGATCGCCGGCGGCGGGTACTACGACGCCGACGCGGTCGTGGTCGCCCGGACTGTCGCGCTGCTGGCCGGGCATGGGGTGCAGGCCCGGCATCTGCGGGCGGCCCGGACCGTCGCGGACCGTGAGGCTGGTCTCATCGAGGCGGCGACCGCGCCGCTGCGCGGGCAGCGCGGAGCCGACAACTCGGGGCGCCATGCGCAGACCGCCGATGAGCTGGCGGCGCTGCTGGTCCGCCTGCATGCGGCCCTGCTGCGGTCCCGGCTGGCCGCCGCCCGCTCGAGCTGAGGGGGCCCGCGCCGCCGCGAGTCGGTCGCTGCGTGGCCGGGTGGCGGCTCATCGTGGCCACCCGGCGCCGCGCGGTGGCCGGGGGGAACTGCCCTGGTGGGCAAGGGAACCCGTGGGCGCGCTGACGCGGGGCGGATGCGGGGATACTGTCTCCCCTGTGGGGTTTTCTGGCTCCGGTCACATCATCCCGCCCTGCCCCACCTGCGCGAGGAGGTAGATCGGTGCATCGGCTGGACATCGTCGGCGTGCGAGTCGAGCTTCCGTCGAAGCAGCCGATCGTCCTTCTCAAGGAGGTGGGCGGTGAGCGGTATCTGCCCATCTGGATCGGCGCTGTCGAGGCAACCGCGATCGCCTTCGCCCAGGAGGGCATCACGACGGCGCGGCCCATGACCCACGACCTGATGCGGGACGTGCTGCGGGCGCTGCAGACGGACCTGACCCGCGTGACCATCACGGACCTGCAGGACGGCGTCTTCTTCGCCACCCTGGTGTTCGGCAACGGGACGGAGGTCTCCGCCCGCCCGTCGGACGCGATCGCGCTCGCGATGCGGATGGGCGCCCCGGTCTACGGGGTGGAGGCCGTCCTGGCCGAGGCCGGGATCACGGTGCCGGAAGAGCAGGAACAGGAACAGGAGAGCGAGCTGGAGAAGTTCCGGGAGTTCCTGGACACGATCTCCCCGGAGGACTTCAACACCCCCGGCTCCTGACCGTCGCGCCGAGCGTCGGCCCGCCCGCCGAGCGTCGGCCCGCCCGCCGAG
>NZ_JALKFU020000547.1 GCF_023242965.2 Frankia sp. AgKG'84/4 | reverse complement strand
GGGGTGGGGGGGGGGTTCTTGGGGGTCTGGCGGGGGGGGGGGGGGGGGGGGGGGGGTTTGGGGGGGGGGGGGGGGGGGGGGGGGGGGGGGGGCCCCCCCCCCCCCCCGGCCGTGAGCGGGCCGGGGCCCGCCAGGAAGGAGTGCGTGGTCATGGGCGAGGGGATCAGCCTGTCGCGCCGGCGGGCATTGTTCGGCGCCGCCGGTCTCGCGGGGGCCGGCGTCGTCGGCGCCACGGCCGCGGCCTGTTCGGACGATCCGAAGCCGATCTCGGCCTCGGCTCCTCCCGGGATGGTGCCCTTCCACGGCGCCCGCCAGGCCGGCATCACCACCGACGCGCAGGACCGGTTGGCCTTCGCGGCCTTCGACGTCACCGCCGGCACGACCCGCGAGGCGCTGCGCGACCTGATCGTCGGCTGGAGTACGGCGGCGGCGCGGATGGCTGCCGGGCAGCCGGTCGCCGACGACGAGGCGGCCCCGCAGGCCCCGCCGCGGGACACCGGCGAGGCCATCGGACTCACCGCCGGGAATCTGACGATCACCTTCGGGGTCGGTCCGAGCCTGTTCGACGAGCGGTTCGGGCTGGCCGCGCGCCGGCCGGCGGCGCTCGCCGAGATCCCGCCGATGCCGGGCGACAACCTGGACCCGCTGCGCAGCCACGGCGACCTGTGCGTCCAGGCCTGCGCCGACGATCCACAGGTCGCCTTCCACGCGGTGCGCAACCTACGCCGGCTCGCCCAGGGCGCGGCCGTGCTCCGCTGGTTCCAGCTCGGCTTCGGCCGCACCAGCACGACCAGCGACAGCCAGGCAACACCGCGCAATCTCATGGGCTTCAAGGACGGCACGAACAACATCAAGCGCGAGGACGCCGCGTCCCTGGACAAGCATGTCTGGGTCGGCGCCGACGGCGACCAGGCCTGGATGCGCGGCGGCACCTACCTCGTCACCCGCCGCGTGCGGATGCTGCTGGAGTCGTGGGACCGCGACTACCTTCGGGACCAGGAGAACGTGTTCGGCCGGGTGAAGGGCAGCGGCGCCCCGCTCGGCGCCGCGCAGGAGTTCGACCCTGTCCCGCTGACCGCGAAGGACGCCAGCGGCGAGCTGGTGGTTCCCGAGGACGCCCACGTTCGCCTCGCCGCCCCGGCGACCAACAACGGCGCGACGATCCTGCGCCGCGGCTACTCCTACACCGACGGCGTCAACCAGGCGACCGGGCAGCTCGACGCCGGTCTGTTCTTCATCGCCTTCCAACGTGACCCGCGCACGGGCTTCATCCCGGTCCAGCGCCGCCTGGCCACCCAGGATGCCCTCAACGAGTACATCCAGCACACCAGCAGCGCCGTGTTCGCGATCCCGCCCGGTGTCCGCGACGAGAAGGACTCCTGGGCCAGCGCCCTGTTCGCCACGTGATCGCCTGGTGTCAGCGGCGACCGGCGCGGCGACCGGCACGGGGGACGGGGCGGGAGACGGGGCGGGAGACGGCACGGGGACGGGATCGGCGGCGGGGGCCGGCGGCGTGCTCAGGTGAGCGCATCGGGCGCGTCCTCCCCCGCGGCCGCCAGCGCCGGCCCGAACGGCCGCCCGACCGGCACCGGCCGAGCCCGGTAGACCAGCCGCTCCACCACCAGATAGCGGGCGAGGACGGCGGCGGCCAGCGACAGCAGGGTGGCCAGGCCCACCCCCAGCCCCCACCGGCCGACCAGCAACGCCAGCAGTGGCAACCGGATCACCAGGTCGAGGTTGTTGATGACGGCGAACGGCGGGTAGCGGCGCAGCCGGGAGCCCGCGCGGCGGTCCCAGACCAACAGCTCGCAGCCGGCGAAGTTCCAGGCGATCGCCACCTGCGTGGCGATGATCGCCGCGGCCAGGTAGTGCAGGCCGAGACGGTGCAGGGCGGCCGTGCCCAGCAGGTTCGGGACGGTCCCGGACGCCCCGACCAGGGCGAAGCGGGCCGCCCGGGGAACCCGCAGGGCGAACAGCCGGCGGGCGAAGCGGATCCCCTCGGCCAGCGACGCGTTCGAGGCACCGGTGTGCCGTTCGGCGAAGACGTAGCCGACCTCGTGGATGCGCAGCGGGCCGGCGGTGGCCAGCAGTTCCAACAGGATCTTGTAACCGTCCGGCCGCAGTCCGGCCCGGTTCAGCGCCGCGACCCGCACCAGGAAGAAGCCGCTCATCACGTCGGAGACGCCGCGCAGCCGGCGCGGGAAGGCGAGCCGGCAGGCCAGGTTCGACCCGGTGGAGACCAGGTGACGGGCGGTGCCGGACAGGCCGGAGGCGCTGCCGCCGGCCACGTAGCGACTGCCGATCACCACGTCGGACTGGTCGCGCACGGCGGTGGCGAGCATGGCCGGGATGGTCTCGGGCGGATGCTGCAGGTCACCGTCGATGATCACGGCGTAGGGCGCGGTGCACAGAGCGAAGCCCTCGGTGACCGCGCCGCCGAGGCCGCCCGGGCGTTGCCCGCGCGGGCGGTGGTGGATGCGCACCGGCAGGGTCAGGCCCGGGCGGATCCGGGTGATCTCGTCGGGCGTCGCGTCGTCCGAGTCGTCGACGAAGATGACCTCGCCGGTCATCCCGCACAGCGCCTCGTCCAGGCGGCGCAGCAGGGGCCCGACGTTGCGCACCTCGTTGCGGGTCGGCACCACCACGGAGACCTGCGGCCGTGCCGGCCCGACCAGGCCGGACGGGGGCGCGTCCGGCTCCGCGACCGGTTCGAGCCCGTAGTCGTCCGGGGGGACGCGGGGACGCGGCACGACCGGCCAGTGCAGCACACCGGTGAGGTCGTCGGGCTGGCCACCCACGGCCGCCGACGTCATCGCGGCCGGCCGCCACCGAGGCCGCGCACCGGATGGTGCCGGGCCGGCGCGGAACACATTTCCGGGTCTCGTCCACCGGTCGCCCGCAATTGCGCGCAGCGATCGTCGGACGCACTTCTTCCCGTGCGCATGACGAAATTCCCCCAGCTAATTGGTGTCCCAACTCGGGCCTTTTCCCGACACCCCCGGCCCAAGCTTCGGCCGGCATTCTCTGCGGCCGAGCGAAAAATTACCGTACGGCCATGGGCGACGGGCGACTACTTCCATCCGGCACACTCCGAGACACAACCGGAGTCGCTACGGAAGCCGGTCCACCACCCAACCAGGCAGATGTACCTGGACATATCGACACCGGAATTCGCCAACCAGCTGTTCGAATATCGCTCCGGCCATTTGTCCAGCTTCGACCGCCTCGCTGGTCATCGGAACCAGGGCGGGACGCGGACGGAGGCGGGCGTGGCGTGGCATCACACCGGGCCGATCTCGCGACGGCCGCCGACCTCCGCCTGAGCGATTTCTTGTCGGTCAATCCCGCTGGTCAGGATTCATGATCCATGGCTAGTTCGCCATGAGATCACCGATGCCGCGTGGCGTCCTGACCCGAGAACACCACGATCCGTCGAAAAGTGATCGCCATGCCCCCGCCGCGAAACCACGACGCTCACACCGCTCCCACCCCGACCGAGACGCGAGCCTGCGCGCACCTCCCACCCTCCCGACATCACCCCCAGCCACCAGCCGCCGCCAGCCGCGCGTGCCTGCGCTGCCGCGGGCCGCTTTGATAGGTACAAATCGGACCCGGAGCCCCTCAAAAGCGGCCCGAA
>NZ_JALKFU020000546.1 GCF_023242965.2 Frankia sp. AgKG'84/4 | reverse complement strand
TTTTTGTCCGAACCGGGAGTTTCGTCTCCGTCGGCACGCCCCGCCCCGAAACCGCTGTAACGGGACGGCGCACCTCGTGCGCGACGGCGCCGCGCCTGGTGACGTGGGGCAGGGCACCGTCGCCGACTGCTACCTCGCGGCGGCGCTGATCGGCGTGGCGCACCAGGATCCCGGCCTGATCACGGATGGGCTGCGCCGCAACCTCAACGGCACAGCCACTGTCATCCTCCATCCGGGCGGTGGTGACCCTGTCGCCGTGACGGTCACCGCGGCCCTGCCCGCGCGTCGCGTCGCGGGGACGGCCGCCGCTGGGCCCGACCCGGTGCAGGAACTGGCGATGGACGCCGACAACCGCACGGGCCAGCCGGAACTGTGGCCGGCACTGTACGAGAAGGCGTACGCCCGCCTGCATGGCGGGTATCCGGGGATCGGTTTCGGCAGCGCCGCGGCCGGGCTGCGGACGATCACTGGGCGCACGGTGGGTCATCGTGACGCGGCTGATACCACGGTCGCCGACCTCGCCGGGCTGCTGCGTCGGGCAGCGGCGGTCACCGTCACCACCAGGAGCCGGACCCGACCGGGTGGCCTGGCCGCCGCGCACGCCTACGCGCTGCTCGCGGTGGACGTCACGGCCGGCCGGGTGCTGCTGCGCAACCCGTGGGATCCGCCGCCCGGTCAGACCAACGAACAGTGGTACCCGTGGTCGTGGGTGGTACCCGATGCACGCACCGTCGTGCACGGCGCCACCCGCTGACCGCACGCCCGGCCGGCCGCCACTACGCCCTGCGGATGATCGCCACCGGGACCGGTGAATGGATCATGCACTGGTGGCTCACCGAGCCCAGCAGCAGCTCGGTGAAGCCGCCGTGCCCACGCGCGCCCACGACGATCAGGTCGGCCTCCCGGCCAGCGGCCAGCAGCGCCTGCGTCGGCGAACACGGCACCACCCGGCGCTGGACGTCGAGGCCGGCGGGCAGCTCCGGGCGCACCCTCGCCAGTGCCTCGTCGAGACCCGCCTGGGCCTGATCCTCCAGCTCCTGGGTGATGTCACCCGGGGCGGCGGCGAACTGCAGCGGCAGGGCGACCAGCCAGGCGTGCACCGCCAGCAGCGTCACCCCGCGCCGGACGGCCTGCGCCGCAGCCCACGCCAGGGCGGCGAGGGAGTTCGGCGAGCCGTCGATGCCCACCACGACTGGGCGCGGCTCCCGGTCCGCCGCGGACCCCGCCGCGTCCCCGCGCGCGATCACGACCGGCACCGACGAGTGCACGGCCACCGACGTGCTGACCGAGCCGACCCGCAGGCGGTGAAGCAGCCCACGGCCGCGGGCACCCACCACGATCATGCGGGCGCCGTGCCCCACGGTGAGCAGCGCTTCGGCGCCAGGCCGGTCCACGACCTCCTCGGCCACCGCCGTCCGGGAGGCGACCGGCGCGGTGGCCATCACGGTCTGGTGCAGCATGTGCGCGGCCTGCTCGGCCAGCCCGTCCGCGTCCTCCCGCCCCGCCGCCGGGCCCTGGCCACCGGAGCCGATCCCAACGACCGCCCGCAGTCCGCAGCCCTGCCGCTCGGCCTCGGCATATCCCCAGGCCAACGCCGTACGGGAACCCTCGGAGCCATCGACCCCGACAACGATGTCGTCGGTCATCCGCCACCTCCTCGGTGAGCAGGAGGATCCGCATCCGCCCGGTCGATACCCCGTCGGGCGGATCGCGGAACTCACCGCCGCCGCCTTTCCGGCGGCGGGCGTCGGGCATCCGTTGCCGGCAAGGGGGGAGCCGATGTTGTGCGGCGGCGTCGACCGGCCCGGTGGAGGGTCAGGGTTGCCCGAACCCGCGGGACCGCCCGTGCGGTGTTCCCTTCGTGGGTTATGCCGGTGGCGGCGCTACCGGAGCCAGCCCTGTCCCACCTGGTGCCGCGATGACCTTCCGCTCGTGGCGTGGGGTTGTGCGGGGATGACGGGAACGGTTCTGTCCCGGCGGTCGGCGGACGGGGATCATCGCGGTATCCGTCCGGCCGGAGCGAACGCAATCCGGGGTAAGCCCGAACAGGGGGCCTGCATCACCGCATGACGTCACTGGCGGGGAACCCGCTGTCGCCGGATGGCCGGGCCGGTGGATTCCGGTAATTACCGTCACGGTCGACCGGTCTGCGCGCACCGGTCGTTTGTTTGTGTGCCGCGCTGGCTGTCTCGGTCCTCGCCGGCGGACTTCATGAATGTCGTTCACTTACCCGGGCGGCGTTCGTGGGTCGCCGTTCCGGGTTTTCCCGTGGGTGCGGTGGGCGTGCCGCGCGGGTGACGAGGCGCATCGGCCGTGCTGTCCGGGAAGGTGTCCAGCGGCAATTCCGGCCTGGCGCGCAGCTCCATTCATCACCGTGGGTCGCGCGCCGGTCGCCGCCGGCCCGAACCTGATCGACAGGTACGTCCCGGCGGCTCGGGAGGGCGTCCCGGCGGTCGTCGGCCCGGGTGGCGGGTGGGCGAACCGGGGGCGATCGACCCAGCGCGCGGATCCGCTGACGTTCGATGGCCGGCGGTGCCGGTCGTGGCATGCCGTGGTTCGACAAGACCGGCCAGGTGCCCGGGGCGGTCGGCGGCAGGGGCCGAGCCACCCGGGGAACGTGCGTGGCCGGGCCCGGGGCCGAAGCGGCCGTCAAGCTCGATCAGTAAGCCTGGGTAACACCTACTCAGGTGCTCAACCAGTGATCCCGGAGAAAATCTCCAGCTGAGCTTAACTCGCGCTCGTCAATTTCCCACCGGAAAATTTTCCGCACACCTTTTCAATGGTTACCCGATTCAAGGCGTGGCTTTGCTGTAGTCCCTTTGCGCATCATTTTGCTTTGAAGCAGTCACCGGCGGTTTGATGTTTCTGTCACACCACGACCACCCAACGGCAGTGATGGAGTCATGTCCTCTTCATGTGAGCGTGGTGGCTCCCCGCAGGAGCCCCTTGACCCGGTGCGGAGTACGGTGCCTGAACAGACGTCGACCCGCCCACGACCCATCGATCCCGTTCCGGTGGGTGTGATCCCCGAACAGCCGGCCGCGACCGCGTCAGATCCGGGCAGTCCGTCACCATCGAGTAACCCAGCAGCATCGCGCGACCCGTCAACATCGAATGATCCAGCCCAGGGAAGGAGGCATGTGTCGTCGGACACCATCCAGCTCACCCTCCCCGGTGCTCTGGTTTCGGTGCGGGCGGCACAGCAGCCGGGAACCCTCATCGCCGACCGCGGCGGCTGGCAGCGGGCGGTGCTGCGGGCACCGATGCCCTCCGCGGCGAAGCTGGTCGCCTGCACCCTCGCGTGCCACGTCGCGCAGGCACCGCCGATCGTGCCGTCCGGAGCTGCCGTCAGCGGTCCCGGCCTGCTCACGTTGATGGAGCAGACCGGCTACAGCCGGACCCACGTGCAGCGCCAGGTCTCCAGGCTGCGGCGCGAGGGCTGGCTGACCACGGTCGCCCGCCCGGCCGCCGGCCGGACGACCCGGTTCGCCCTGACCATTCCCGACTCGGCCGTCGAGGCCGGCCTCGTGCGGCTCGTCGAGTCCGCCGAGACCGAGAGCCCGGCCGGGGCCGCCGAGGCGAGTTCTGCGGGTGGCGGCACGACCCGGCGCCGGGGCCGGCGTTCGCGGGCCGGTGCGCACCCC
>NZ_JALKFU020000545.1 GCF_023242965.2 Frankia sp. AgKG'84/4 | reverse complement strand
GGTCCCGGCGGTCCCGGCGGTCCCGGCGGTCCCGGCGGTCCCGGCGGCGTCGAGCGCGGGCCGGGCGTCGGTCAGCGGCGATTCGATGGCGAGTGCCACGTCCGCCCTCCTGTCAGTTGTCGTGGAAGGCGAGCCGGTCGGACAGCCAGACGAGGACCAGCGCGACACCGGTGAAGGCGACGAAGAACACCACGCCGGCGGCGGCCGCGAGACCCGCGTCGAAGCTCTTGAAGCCGTAGTTCCAGAGCAGGTAGTAGATGTTCGTGGTGGCGTTGACCGGTCCGCCCTGGGTGAGCGTGTCGATCAGCGGGAACGTCCATGTGCCGGCGAGGAGCACCGTGGTGAGCAGCAGGAACACCAGGGTCGGCGAGAGCAGCGGCAGTGTCAGCCAGCGGGTCGCCTGCCAGCGCGAGGCCCCGTCGACCGAGGCGGCCTCGGCGTAGTCGCCGTTGATCGAGGCGAGCCCGGCGGCGACGACGAGCACGGCGAAGCCGAGCATCTGCCAGCCGACGATCCCGGTGATGGACAGCAGCGCCGGGACCCGCTCGTGCAGCCAGTTGACCTTCAGCCCGGTCGCGCGGTTGAGCACCCCGGAGCCGGGGGTGAGGATCCACTCCCAGACCGCGGCGCTCGCTACCGGCGCCACCAGGAACGGCGCGAAGATCAGCGCCTGGTAGACCGTCCGCGCCCGGCCGCGCACCTCGCGGGAGAGCAGGCCGACCACGATCGGGATGACGATGGTGAACGGCAGCAGCAGGCCGATCATCAGCACGGTGCGCAGCACCGAATCGCCGACCTCGGGCAGGGTGAACACCCGGTGGAAGTTGTGCCAGCCGACCGGGGTCGCCGGTGTCGTGGGCGAGAGGTTCCACGAGTAGAACGAGTAGTTGGCGGTCTCGACCAGCGGCCGGTAGATCCACACCACCAGCAGACCGAGGGCCGGCGCGAGGTACAGGTACGGCACGGCGCCCCGGCCGAGCACCCGGCCGATACCACGCGCCGACCGGCGTCGCGTGGTGGTCGCCCGTGCGGCGGTGGCGGCGGCGGGCTCGGCCAGGGTGGGGGGCGCGATCTCGACGAACACGGCTAGGCCTCCGGGGTCGTCGTCGGGGTGAGGCGGCGGACGTAGGCCAGCCAGTCGGCACCATCGCGGTTGTACAGCTCGCCGGCGTCCTCCAGCGGCACGGCCGTCGCGACGAACTGGCCGTCGATCAGGTCGATGCGGCTGAAGCCTCCGGCGGCCAGGCCGCGGTGGCGCCCGGCCGGCGGCAGGCCGTCGACCTGGTAGGCGAGCGCCGGGCAGATCCACACGGGGATGCCGGCGAGGGAGCCGGCGCCGGCGTGGTGGGAGTGCCCGGACAGCACCATCCGCACGTCGGTGTCCTCGACGACCTTGGCGAGGCGCTCGGCGGCGGCCAGGCGCAGCAGGTGACCGGCCGGCACGGGGGAGGGCAGCGGTGGGTGGTGCACGACGAGCAGGGTGCCGCGCGGCGCCGGCTCGTCGAGAACGTCGGCGAGCCAGGTCAGCTGCCCGTCGGTGAGCCAGCCGTCGTGCCGGCCCGGGGTCGTCGAGTCCAGGACGACGACCCGCACGCCGTCGAGGTGGTGGACGAGGTCGCAGGGGTCGTCGGGGGCGCCGCGCCCCGGGGTGGACGCGCTGGGCGCGCCGCCGAGCAGCTCGGCGCGGAACGCGGGGCGCTCGTCGTGGTTACCCATCGCGTACACGACGGGGGCGCCGAGGCGCTCCGCCAGCGGCTCGATCACCGAGCGCAGCCGCTGGTAGGACTCGGTGGCGCCGTCGTTGGTGAGATCCCCGGTGAGCAGGATCCCGGCGACCGGACCGGCTGAGGCGGCCACCGTCGCGGCGACGGACTCCAGCATGGCGAAGGTGTCCAGCCGGTCGTGTACCAACTGGCCGCGAGGGACGAGGTGAGTGTCGCTCACCTGGATCAGGGTCATCTCGGCCGGTCCGGTCGTCGTCATCGCTATCAGGCCTTCGGCATCAGGGCGGCGCCCTGCTTCTCGGCGGCGGCGAGCGTCGACTGGGGGTCGGCGCCCTGGTAGACGGAGCGTTCGACGGCGTCCATCATCCCGTCACGGATCTGCAGGTAGTTGTTGCCGGGGATGGACACCCACGGCTCCATCTTGTCCAGCTGGGCGATGTTCGGCGCGATCAGCGGGTTCTCCTTGGCCCAGCTCTGCAGACCGGCCGGGTCGTCGACGAGCCCGGTGCGCAGCGGCAGGTAGCCGATCTTGCTGGAGATCTCGGTGTAGGCCTGCTCGCTGGTCAGGAACTTGATGAGGTCCCAGCCGGCCCGCTGCTTCGCCGGGTCCTTGGACAGGACGAACAGCGACGCGCCGGAGTTCGTAGCGATCGCCGGCTTGTCGCCGTAGCTCGGCATCCGGGCGGCGCGCAGGTCCCAGTTGGCGCCCTTGGCACCCTTCTGGAAGGTGGCCTGGATCGCGCTGGTCTCCAGGAACATGCCGATCTCACCGCGGGCGAAGCTCTCGTACGCCTGCTTCTGGCCGAGGACCGGGGTCAGGCCCTCCTTGACGTAGCGCTGCGCGTCCTGGACCACCTGCACGGCCGGGGCCTGCGAGTAGGTGAGCTGGGTGCGGTCGCTGGAGATGACCCGGCCGCCGTTGGAGCGGACCAGGCTCTGGAAGCACCAGTCCTTGGCGATCTTCGTGAGGCAGTCGAGGTAGAGGCCCTTGCTGCCGGTCTTCGCGACGATCGCCTTCGCGGCCGTCTCGGCCTCGGCCCAGGTTGTCGGCGGCTTCGCCGGGTCGAGACCGGCCTTGGTGAACAGCGAGGCGTTGTAGTACAGCACCGGGGTGGAGAAGACGAACGGAACGCCGTAGGTCTTGCCGTCCCAGTTCGCGAGGGTCCGCGCGGTCGGGGCGAACGGGTGCTTCGCGCCGTCGAAGTTCTTCTGGACGGCGTCCTTGCCGAACAGGTCGTCCAGCGGCTGTGCGCCGAGGGAGTGAATGGTGAAGTCGAGGTCACTGAAGCCGACCTGCGCGACGTCCGGCGACGCGCCGGCGGCGATCTGGCTCTGCAGGCTGGAGATCGTGTCCGCCGCCGGGTTCGGGCTGGAGCCCTTCGGCTTCTGCGGCGTCACGTGGATGTTCGGATATGCCTTCTCGAACTTGCCGATCAGGTCGTTGAACGTGTTCGTCCAGGCGCCCGCCTGGCCGAAGTTGTAGCTCTCGAAGACGATCGAGACCTTCTGGTCCTTGCCGAGTTCAGGCACCTTCGCGGCAGGGGTGCTGCTGGCCTGCGTGGCGTCCCCGCCGGGCGAGCCGCAGCCGGCCAGGACGGACACGGCTGTCGCGGCGGCGAGTGCCACCATCGACAATGATCGGCGGGTGAACGGACTTCTCACGGGACGCTCCTCGGCGGCGTGAAAGGGGTGTGACGGGAAATGCGGGACGTCTGAGCCGGGCACGGCCCGTCCCTGGGACCGCGCCCGGTTCCGCGCGGGTTGCGGCGCCGGGTCAGGTGGTGGGGCGCCGACTCAGGTGGTGACGGGCACCCGAGCGGCAGGAATGGAACTGTGCTGATCCGGCCGCCAGACGAGGCGGCGCCCCGACTCGCGGTCGAACAGGTGGGTGTGCTCGGGGCGGACCGCGAGCGTGACGGCGTCGCCCGCGGCGAGCC
>NZ_JALKFU020000544.1 GCF_023242965.2 Frankia sp. AgKG'84/4 | reverse complement strand
GCGCCCGGGCGTCTGGCGAGGTCGCGCCGCCGTTCCGGCTCAGCCTCGCCGGCGAGCACGTCGACGCCGCGTCGTGGTGGCGCCGCGCCGGCGAGCCCTTCGCCGAAGCGATGGCGCTGTGCGACTGCCCCGACCCCGCCCAGCGGGCGCGCGGTGTGGAGCTGCTGGACCAGCTCGGCGCGACCGGCACCGCCGACCGACAGCGGGCCATCGCGCGCCGCGATGGCATCACCCAGCTTCCCCGGCGGCCCCGCACGAGCACCCGGGCCAACCCGGCGGGCCTGACCAACCGTCAGCTCGACGTCGCCAAGCTCGTCGCCCGTGGGCTGACCAACGCCGAGATCGCCACCCGTCTCTACATCTCGGTGAAGACCGCGGACCACCACGTGTCCGCGGTCCTCACCAAGCTGGGCCTGCCGACCCGCCGCGCCGTCGCCCTGCGCGCCGAGGAACTCGGCCTCGCCTGAGCACCGCCCGGCATCGGGGTCGGGGCCGGAACCAGGAAGTCAGTTCGGGTTCTGGGCGGCGACGATCCTGGTGGCCTGCGCGTCGGTCAGGTTGTAGTGCAGGAAGTCGCGGAAGAAGCTCCTGGTCTCCTGGACGATGTTCAGGTCCGTGAACGCCGCCGGATGCAGCGTCTTCGCCGCCCACTGGATCTGCAGGGCCTCCTCGATGCCGTAGCGGTCCCAGTGCCAGCCGCCGGTCGGGTTGACGTAGGCGCGGTGGTTCACGACCGCCGGCTGGTTCTTCCAGAACGGGTCGGTGGTCAGCTTCTCCAGCGTCTGCTGCCCGGTGTCGTTGCCGACGAACGCGCTGCTGGCGAGGATGATCACATCGGGGTTCCAGCTGGCGATGGCCTCGGGGGTCACCTGCTTGGCGTTGCCCTTCACCTGGGCGGCGTTGCGGCCGCCGGCGGCGGTGATCCACTCGTCGATGATGCTGTTGGTGCCGTCGACGACCAGCGGGTTCAACGAGTAGATGTGCAGCACCTTGGGCCGCTGGTCCGCCGGGATCTTCGAGGTCGTCGCGCGGACCTGCGCGAGCTTGGCGTCGAGGTAGGTGTTGTAGCGCTGCGCCTGGGTCCTGGCCTCCGGTCCGAGCACGTCGGCGGTCGTGGTGACGACCTTCTTCAGTCCGTCGAACGTCTGGAAGGCGAGTTGGAGCGTGGGGATGCCCGCGCTCGTCGTCTTCGCCTGGTCCTGCGTACCCGTGTTGTTGAACAGCACGTCGGGATGGGTGTTCAGGAGCTCCTCGGTGTTCGCCGTCGTGGTCGTGAACACCGTCTTCGCCTGGGCGAGCGCCGGGTTGATCGTGTAGAGCCAGGGCACCGACTTCGGGGTGAGCACGGTCGCGACGATCTTGTCGCCGCCGCCGAGCATCTGCACGACCTCGTTGTGCGCGGGCCACGAGTCGGCGATCCGGCTGACCGTGCCGGGCACCGTCACCGCCGCGCCGGTGGAGTCAGTCACCGTGTGCGTCACCGGCGGCGCGGACGACGTCGGCGCGGCCTTCCCTTCGGCCGTCGTCGAGCCACCGCAGCCGGCGGCCACCAGCGCCGTGACGACGCCCAGCGCCACCACGGCGACGCGTTTGGAGATTCTCGGTCCGGCAGTTCGCCTCATCGGCGCTTCCTCCGCGTCGACAGGGCGCGCGAGAACAACCGCACGCCCGCACTGCGCGGCAGCCGGACCGGAGGCATACCGCTGGATGGTGCATCTGCGCGAGCAGATAGCGGGGTCAGCGTACCGAGCACCTGCGTCTGCCAGCGCAGGTAACCGTAGAGGTGCGACCCACGCCACGGTGGCGGGCCGGGGTCATCACCGTGGCAACGCGCTGCCGGAGGCACTGCTGCGCGACGGTTTCGACACCCTGTGCGCGCTGGCGGCCGACCTGCGCGACACCCCCGAACCCGGCCAGGCACTGGTCAGCTGGATCGGCGAGCTGGCCGTGTCCTGCGCGCGCTACGACGGCCTGCCCGCCTCCGTGCTCCAGGCAGGGCGCAGCATCGCCGCCGACGACCGGCTCCTGACCCTGCTCGTCGAGGGCCTGGCGGCCCGTCCCGCCCCGCCGGGACGCATCATCGTCAAGAAATGAGTCCCCACCTGGCCGCGGCCAGGCATGCTCGCGGTCAGGGTGGGCAGTCGCCGCTGCTGTTCAGCAGGACGGACACCGTGGCGCCGCGGCTGTTCGTGACGGCGATGTCGTCGCGGTCGTCGCCGTCGGCCCGGAAATCACCGGCTTTCACCGCGGACGGTCCCGGACCGACGATGTAGACCCTTGGCAACTGAAGGCTGCCGTCGCCGTTGCCCAGCAGCACGGACACGGTCTCGTTCCCCTGGTTGGCGACGGCCACGTCGCGCCTGCCGTCGCCGTTGAACTCGCCGGTCTCCACCCCGGTGGGGCCCGGACCGGAGATGGTGGTGATCGGCGGTTGGAAGGTTCCGTCACCGTTGCCCAGCAGCACCGAGACTGTCCCGTTCCCGGCGTTGGTGACGACCAGGTCGTTGGTGTCGTCCCCGTTGAGCTTCCCGACCGTCGCCCCGGAGGGCCCGGGTCCGGTGACGTAGACCTCAGGGCCGCGCAGAGTGCCGTCGCCGTTGCTCAGGAACACCGAGACGGTGCCGTTCGCCGTGTTGGCGACGGCCAGATCGGCGATGCCGTCCCCGGTGAAGTCACCGACGCCCAGCGACGACGGGCTCGGCCCGCTGACATATGGGACGGCGGGCTGGAAGGTGCCGTCGCCGTTGCCCAGCAGCACCGAGATCGTGCCGTCGAAGCCGTTGCTCACCGCGAGATCCGGGACGTCGTCCCCGCTGAGGTCCTCCGCCCGCAGGCCCGCCGGCCCGCTACCGGCGAGGTAGGGCACCGGGAGTCGGAACCTTCCGTCGCCGCGGCCCAGCAGCACCATGACCGTGTCGTCGTACCTGTTCGTCACGGCCAGGTCCATTCGGCCGTCGCCGTCGAGGTCCTTGGCCCGCACGCCGGAGGGACCTGATCCGGTGGGGTAGATGATCGGCGGTCGGAACGTTCCGTCGCCCCGACCGAGGAGCACGGACAGCGTGTTGTTGCCGGTGTTGGCGACGGCCAGGTCACCGACGCCGTCCCCGGTCAGGTCGTCGGTCGCCATCGCGACCGGACCGGGCCCGGTGAGGTAGTCGACCGGGAAGGGCGTCGGCGCCGCCCAGGACAGGGTGGACATGGCGATCAGCCCGGGCAGCGGCAGTCCTGCCAGCACGCTCAGGCGCAGGTAGCGGTGTCGTGCCACGGCTCCTGATGGTGGCCCGCCGATGCGCCGTGGGCGGCAGCGACACCCCTGGAACCTGGTCGGGTCGTCGAGTGGGAGTGCGCGCTGACGGGCATCACCGCCAGAGGCCGCGAAATCGCGGCCGACGCTCGGAAAGGTGACAGATCGTGCGTTTCTGGACTGATCGGCGGGCGGAACGGTGCGCGGGAACGCCGGTGTCCGTGTGCCGGCGGGCGGCGGCGCTGGCGGCTCTGGTGGCCTTCGCCACGATGGTGGCCGTGCTGGTGGTCCGGTTGATCGACCGGCCGATCGCCCTGCCGGTCTCGGTCGTCGCCGTGACGGTCGCGTTGGTCGCGGGCTGGACGGCGCTGGTCGGGCGGGGGCCGCGCCGGCTGGGCGCGGCTGTCGTCGCGGCCTGCGCGCTCGGGGGTCTGATC
>NZ_JALKFU020000543.1 GCF_023242965.2 Frankia sp. AgKG'84/4 | reverse complement strand
GCGGCCGGCGGTCAGCGCCACCGCGCCGGCACCCACGGGAGGCGGGGGCGACGTCGTGCTCAGCCAGCCCGCCCGCCACGTCCGCGAACTGCGCCCGGACGCCCCCGCCGGTGCGGTCGCGCTCACCCTCGACGACGGCCCGCACCCGACCTGGACACCGAGAATGCTCGACGTGCTGCGGACCCATCAGGTCCTCGCCACGTTCTGCCTCGTGGGAGACCAGGCCAGGGCCCATCCGGCGCTGGTCCGGGCGATTGTCGCCGCGGGCCACTCCCTCTGCAACCACACGATGACCCATCCGCAGCCGTTCAGCCGCCGTCCCCGGGCGCAGCTGCACGCGGAGATCGCCGCCGCCCAGCAGGCGATCGTCGCCGCCGGCGGCCGCTCGCCGCGACTGTTCCGCGCGCCCGGCGGCGACTGGTCCCCGGACGTGCTCGCCGTCGCCGACGAACTCGGCCTGACCCCGCTGGGCTGGGATGTCGACCCGCGGGACTGGTCGCGGCCCGGCGAGGAGACGATCGTGCGCGCGCTCAGCGCGGCGCGCGCCGGCGACATCCTGCTCAGCCACGACGGCGGCGGCGACCGGTCGCAGACCATCGCGGCGCTCGACCGGGTGCTGCCCGCCCTGCAGGCCCGGGGATGCGTCTTCGTCGCGTTGTGATCCCCGACCCGCTCCGCCCCGACCCGCTCCGCCCCGACCCGACTCCGCGGACCCGGCGTGACCTGGTGATTTGCCGAGCCGAGGCGGGGCACGCTGCCTGGTGTAGGCCGAGGAGAGGAGGCGAGTGATGACAGCCGTCGTCAACGCCGACACCCGCGGACTGGGCGCCTGGCACATTCCCCGTAGCCGGGGCGCGGTCACCGGACTGTTGCTGATGCTCCTGGGGTTGTGGGGGGCGCTCGTACCGTTCGTCGGCCCTTACTTTCACTTCGAATTCACCCAGGACGGCGCGTGGACGTGGACGTCCGCCCGGTTCTGGCTGGAGCTGCTGCCCGGCATCGCCACGTTCGTCGGTGGATTCCTGCTGGCGGTCAGCGCGAACCGGGGGACGGCCGTGCTCGGCGCGTGGCTCGCCATCGCCGCCGGCGCCTGGTACGTGCTCGGGCCGACCCTGACGGGACCCTGGCACCTTGGTAACCTCGGCGCGCCGCGGGGCGGCACCGCGCAGGCGACCCTCGAATGGATCAGCTTCTTCTACGGCCTCGGTGCCGTCATCATCTTCCTGGGCTCGACGGCCTGGGGCCGGCTCAGCGTCCGGGGCGTGCGTGACGTCGCCGCCGCCCGTCGACGCCGCGACGCCCGCGGGGCCGGCCCGGACCCTCGCCAGGACGTGCCGCCGGCCGTCAGCGAACCGCAGGTGTACCCGAGCGACCGGCCGGCGGCGGGCCGGCCGCAGGGCGCGACGGATGCCAACGGCCGGGCAGCCGGCTCGTACGGCGCCGATGGCCAGCAGGGATACGGCCAGCAGGGATACGGCCAGCAGGGATCCGGCCAGCAACCGGCGCCGCCGGACCGGTCCGGCGCCTTCGGCCGCCACCGACGGCGCAGCCACAGCACCCGCTGAGTCACCCGGGTGGCGACCGGTCACCCAGGCCGGTACAGGCGCAGCCGCACCCGCTGCCCGGGCCGGCACTGGGCCGCCAGGGCGAGGTCGTCCGCGGCGACGACAGCCAGTACCGGATAGCCGCCGGTGACCGGATGATCGGCCAGGAAGATGACGGGCTGGCCGTCGCGCGGAATCTGCACGGCGCCCGCCACGACCCCCTCGGAGGGCAGCTCGGCGCTGATCCGTCGGCGCAGGGCCGGTCCGCGCAGGCGCACGCCGACGCGGTCGCTGTCCGCGGACACCTCGTATGCGCCGGCCCACAGCCCGGCGACGGACTCGGCGGTGAACCAGTCCTCGCGCGGGCCGGGGATGACCCGCAGGACCGGCTCGTCGGCGTACCGGGCCTGCGGGGCGAGGTCGACCGTCGGCGCCGGCCCGCTCTCCCGCCCGATCGCAAGGACGGTTTCGGCGGCCAGCGGTTCGGGCCCGATACCGGCCAGGGTGTCCCGCGACCGGGAGCCGAGGACGGCCGGGACGTCCACCCCGCCGCGGATCGCGAGATAGCTGCGCACACCCCGGTCGGGCGCGCCGATCCGCAGCCGCGCGCCCGCCGGCACGTCGACCGGCGCGTACATGCCGACCGGCCGGCCGGCGAGGTCCAACGGGCACGGCGCCCCGGTCACGGCGATCATCGTCGGCCCGGTGAACGACACGACCAGGCCGCCGTACGTCGTCTCGATCGCCGCCGCGCCCGCGAGGTTGCCCACCAGCCGGTTCGCCAGCCGCAGGCTGCCCCGGTCGGCGGCGCCCGAGCGGGTCACACCGAGATGCGCGAGCCCGGGCCGGCCGAGGTCCTGCACGGTGGCCAGCGGCCCGGGCGCGACGATCCGCACCGATCCCGCCGGCGGCCCCGGGGTCCCGGGCGTCTCGCTCACGCCGGCCCCCGCGTCGTTTCGGCAGCGGAGTTGCCGACGTCGACGAAGCGGACCGGGGTTCCCGGCGCGAGCAGCGCGGGCGGGTCCCGGTCGAGGTCGAAGGTGACAAGATCGGTGTGGCCGATGAGATGCCAGCCGCCGGGCGAGGCGCGCGGGTAGACGCCGGTGAACAGATCGGCGATCGCGACGGCGCCGGGGGGCACCCGGGTGCGCGGGGTGGCCCGCCGCGGCACCCGCAACCCGGGATCCAGCCCGGCGATGTAGGCGAACCCGGGGGCGAACCCGCAGAATGCCACCCGGTGCGAGCCACCGGTGTGCCGCTCGACGACCTGGCGCGGCGTCAGCCCGGTGAGCCCGGCGACGTCCGCCAGGTCGGGGCCGTCGTAACGCACGGTGACCGTCACCGGTGGGGTGGACCCGGGCGTCGCCCGCCCGCCGACGGGATCCGCGTCGCCCGCCCGCACGGCGCCCGCCCGCAGGTGCTCCCGGAGCCGGGCCGCGTCGGTGGCCGTCCGGTCGAACTGGACCAGCACGGTCCGGGCGGCGGGGACGAGTTCCACGACGCCGCGCGGAAGGTCGCGGCGCAGCCGGTCGTAGACCTCCCCGGCCTCGGTCAGGTCGGCGACCTCGATCAGCAGGGCATCGGCGCCGCAGGTCAGGATGCGCATCGTGGTCCTCCCAGGCCCGCGCGGTCGGTCGGTGCTCTGTCGGTCGGTGCTCTGTCGGTCGGTGCTCGGGCGAACGGTGCTCAGGCGAACGGTGCCACCTCGATACCCGCGGCCCGCAGCGCGTCGCGCACGCGCCGCACGAGGTCCACCGCCCCGGGGGTATCACCGTGCACGCACAGTGACCGAGCCTGGACCGGAACGGGGATCTACATGCAGCGTGACGGTCGCTGTGCGCTCACGGTGCTGGTCCCGCTCGGCCGGTTGCGGGCCGATCAGCTTGACCTGCTCGCCGAGATCGCCGAGCGGGCGGGCGAGCGCCCGGTGATGGTGACGCCGTGGCGTTCGGTGGTGCTGCGTGACCTCGATCCGGTGGCCGCGTCGGGGATCACCCGGCAGGTGGCCGACACCGGGCTCGCCGTCGCGGCGGACTCCGCGTGGATCGGCGTGACGAGCTGCGCCGGGCGTCCCGGCTGCGCCCGTGCCCTGGCCGACGTGCGCCGCGACGCCGCGCGGGCCGCGGGCGGACCGGCCG
>NZ_JALKFU020000542.1 GCF_023242965.2 Frankia sp. AgKG'84/4 | reverse complement strand
GGCAACGGCACCGCGGCCAGGCCGGCGATAGCGCGGGCATGAGCGCGATAGGCCTCCGCGCCCTTCGACCGACCGGCGGTGCTCAGCACCGACCGTCCCGTGCCCGGCGCCTCGGCGAAGCGGACCGACCGGGCGACCGGCGGGGTGAGCACGTCGAGGCCGTACCGGGCCGACACGTCGGCCAGCACGGCGCGGCCGTGCGCCGTCCGCCCGTCATACAGCGTCGGCAGCACTCCCCGTACCCGCAGCCGCGGGTTCGTCAGCCGCTGCACGTCGTGCACGGTGTCGAGGAGCTGGCCGACGCCGCGGTGCGAGAGCGTCTCGCACTGCAGGGGCACGACGACCTCGTCCGCCGCGGTGAGCCCGTTGATCGTGAGGACGCCGAGCGAGGGCGGGCAGTCGATCAGCACGAAGTCGTAGCCGTCGACGACCTCGGCGAGGGCGAGGCGCAGCGCGTGCTCGCGGCCTGGGCGCGAGAGCAGCACCGCCTCGCAGCCGGCCAGCTCGATCGTCGCGGGCAGCAGGTCGGGGCCGTCGACGGTGCCGGTGATGACGATGCCGGCGGAGAGCCGGCCGAGCAGTACGTCGTGCACGGACAGCTCGAGGGCGTCGGGATCTAGGCCGAGGGAGAACGTCAGGCATGCCTGCGGGTCGAGGTCGACCAGCAGTACCCGGCGGCCCAGTTCGGTCAGGGCGGCGCCGAGGCTGGCCACGGATGTCGTCTTGGCAACGCCACCCTTCTGATTAGCTACCGTGAGTATGTGGGCCACGCCGATCAGTGTGGCTGCGTAATCGAGTGGTCACAACATCTGGCGGACGGAAATCTCGGCGCGTCCCCGCCGCGGCACCAGCTGCGGGTGTGGGCCCCGGCGCGGCGGGGTAGCGGACCCTGCGTCGAGCGCTGTCGACGACGTCCCCGCGGCCGGTCCCGCCCGCGCGCGGGCCCCGCCCGGCCCCGCAGCGGGCAGGGGTCGACGGCGACGTTCCCGCGAGATGAACGGACGTGAGGATGCCGAGGCCCACCACCGGTGCCGGAGGGTGATCGAGGCCATCCTCCGGCTCGCCCTCGTGCTGCTGCTGGTCGTCGGGAACGCGCTGTTCGTGGCCGCCGAGTTCGCCTTGGTCGCGATCGAGCCGCACCAGGCCGAGCGATCCGCCGCCGACGGTGACCGACGCTCCCGGGCCCTGGCCCGAGCGGTGCGATCGCTGTCGTTCCAGCTCTCCGGCGCGCAGCTGGGCATCACCGTGACGTCGCTGGCCATCGGTTTCCTCGCGGAACCGGCGTTGGCCACCCTGCTGCGCCCGGGCCTGCGCGCCGTCGGCCTGCCGGTGGCGCCCGCGTCGGTGTTCGCCCTCGCCCTCGCCCTCGTCGTCGCCACCGTCGGCCAGATGGTGTTCGGCGAGCTGGTGCCGAAGAACTGGGCGATCAGCGAGCCGCTGCGGGTGGGCCGCGCGGTGGCGCCACCGCAGGTGTGGTTCTCGCGGTTGGCCCGGCCGCTGATCGCCGTGCTCAACGGGGTGGCGAACGCGATCCTGCGCACCGTCGGCGTCGCACCGCAGGACGAGATGCACAGCGGACGCTCATCGGACGAGCTGGGATCGATCGTGCGCACCTCCGCCCGCCAGGGCACGTTGACACCATCGACGGCGTCGCTGCTGCGCCGGTCGCTGCGGTTCGGCGACCGGGACGCCTCCGACGTCATGACCCCCCGGGTCCGCACCGTCTGGGCGGACGCCGACGAGCCCGTCGCCGCACTGCTGCGGGTGGCCCGCAGCAGCGGCCATTCCCGCTTCCCCGTCCTGGGCCGGGCCGTCGCGGACTCCGGGCCCGACGGCGACGGCGACGGCGACGGCGGCTCGGACACCGAGGAGATCGTCGATGTCGACGGGGTGATCGGCGTCGTGCACGTCAAGGACGTCTTCCGGGTCCCATCGGATCGCCGCAGCACGGTGACGGTGCGCGACATCATGACGCCGCCGCTGCTCGTACCCGCCTCGCTCGACTGCGACTCCCTGCTCACCCGTCTGCGCCGTGAAGGGCTGCAGCTGGCGACCGTCATCGACGAGTACGGCGGCCCGGCCGGCATCGTCACCCTCGAGGACCTCGTCGAGGAACTCGTCGGCGAGGTGTCGGACGAGCACGACCTGCCCACCCCGCCCGGCGTGGTGTCCGACGGGCCCGGGTCGTGGCTGCTCTCCGGCCTGCTGCGGCCGGACGAGGCCGCCGACGGCACCGGGGTACGGCTGCCTGCTGGACCGTTCGAGACCGTCGCCGGGCTGGTCCTCACCCGCCTCGGTCGGCTCGGCGCGGTCGGGGACACCGTCGACGTCGACGGCGCGACCCTGACGGTGGTGGCACTCGAGCGGCACCGCATCGACCGGATCCGGCTGACCGCCCCGGCGCCCGCGCCGAGCACCCGCCCGGGGACCCGCGACGGGCGGCCGGCGGACGGGGCGCGCTCGTGTTGACGCTGATCGCCATCGTCGTCGGGTTCGCGCTCGTCGCCGGCAACGCGTTCTTCGTCGGCGCCGAGTTCGCGTTCGTCTCCGCCCGCCGGGAACGACTGGAACCGATGGTCGAGGCCGGTGACCGGCGGGCGCGGTCGGTGATCGGCGCGTTGGAGCATCTCTCGCCGCTGCTGGCCGCCACCCAGCTCGGCGTGACCCTGTGCTCGCTGGCGCTCGGCGCGGTGGCCGAGCCGAGCGTGGCGGGGCTGCTGGCCCACCTGCTGCACACCGTCGGGGTGCCTGACGCCGGGCGGCATGCCATCGCGTTCGCCCTCGCCCTCGCCGTCGTCTCCGCGGTGCACATGGTGCTGGGCGAGATCGTGCCGAAGAATCTCTCGATCGCCGGGCCCGAGCAGGCGCTGCGCTGGCTCGGCCCGCCGCTGATCGCGTTCGCCCGGGCCACCTCGCCGTTCGTGCTGCTGCTGAACGGTTTCGCGAACCGGGTGCTGCGACTGCTGCGGGTCACCCCGCGTGACGAGCTCGCCGCCGCCTACGGCCCGTCGGAACTCGCGGTGATCATCGCCGAGTCGACCCACGAGGGCCTGTTGGAACAGGCGGAGCACCAGCGGCTCACCAGCGCGCTGGAACTGGCGGAGCACGCGGTCGGTGCCGTGATGATCCCGCTCGCGCGGACCGTGACAGTCCCGTGGACCACCTCCGCCCGCGAGCTGGAGGCGGTCGTCGCGCGCACCGGATTCTCCCGGTTCCCGGTGCGCGCACCCGCCGACACCGACGACGGGCCGGGCCTCGCCGGCTTCCTGCACGCCAAGGACGTCCTGGGCATCACGCCCGAGGAGATCGACGCCCCGCTCGCCCCGCACCGCCTGCACCGGATGGCGGAGCTGGCCGCCGATACTCCCCTGGACCAGGCACTACGCCGAATGCAGCGGACCGGCAGCCATCTCGGCCGGGTAACCGACGCCGCGGGGCGGACCGTCGGGGTCGTGGCGATGGAGGACGTGGTCGTCCAGTTCGTCGGCGAGGTCACCGACGCCAGCCATCACGACGCCAGCCATCACGACGCCAGCCATCACGACACCGGCTGAGCGCCCGGGTCAGTTCGTCCCGGGCGACGCGGACTGCACCACCTCGAACGACCACAGCGTTGCTCCGGTCGCCGCCGGCGCGGGTCCACCGTGCCCGCCGGGGCCGCCCGCCGGGGCGCCGCCCTGGCC
>NZ_JALKFU020000541.1 GCF_023242965.2 Frankia sp. AgKG'84/4 | reverse complement strand
CCACCTGGAAGCGGGCTGCGCCCGCCGGCGAGGCGCCGCCGAGCAGCGCCCCGACGAACGTCCCGGGCAGGGTGACCAGCCCGACCGTGCGGGTCTGGTCCAGCGCCGGAACGAGCGCCTCGCCGACGCTGTCCCGGGCGATGTCGACGACGGCGCGCCGCGGGGTCGCGCCGAGCGCGAGCCACGCCTCCACCTCGTCCCACCTGCGGCGCAGCCCGTCGGCGAGGCGCCGGCCGGTCAGCGTGCAGGCGGTCATCGTGCCGCCGACGACGCTGCCGGCGAGCGCGACGAGGGTGCGCGCCGTCGGGGTGACCGCGCCGACCGCGAAGATCAGACCGAGGGTGACGGCCGCGCCGAGCAGGCAGGAGACGGCGACCGAGCGGGTGGCCGCCGGGAAGACGGCGAGCCGGCGCGCGGCGGTGCCCACAGCGGCGGCCAGCATGAGCACGAGTACCGCGATGGTGGCCGCCGGCGCGGCGAACACCCCGCGCAACGCGAGCCCGATCAGGGCAAGCTGGACGATCGCCCGCGCCGAGGCGGTCAGGACGTCACGCCGGCGCGGCACCCGCGCCCAGGTCAGCACCGCCAGCGCCACGACAAGCAGCAGTCCGAGGCCCAGCCCAAGGCGCAGGTCGGCGTCCAGCCCGGCCTCCCGTCCCGCCGTGGCCGACCGCGGGACCGACCTCGCGGCGACCGGTCCCGACGCTACCGCGCCCGCCGCGACAGACCGGCGAGTCGGTGAAGCCGGTCCACGGCCCCGATCCACGACGCCGTCCGTCGTTGCCTCCGCCTGAAGTCCTACCATCCGTAGTAGACGTGGAACGGGGCAGGGCGCCGCGCGGGGGCGGCCGGAGGGGACGGGCATGCGGCCAGGCGGCGCGGGCACAGCCGGGCGGCGCGGATGATCGACGGTCTCGCGGCCGCGTCGATCATCTGCGCGCTCGTGGTCGGCGCGGCCTGCCTGGTGCAGACCTGGCGGGACCGGCCGGTCGGCGTGGGCCTGCTGGCCGGCACCGGGGCGGTCGAGCTCGTCCTGCTCGCCCAGGTCGTCGGCGCGGTCGTCGAGATCTCCCGTGGGCAGCACGCCGGCCAGCCCGCCGTGTTCGTGCTCTACCTGATCGGGTCGGTCGCGGCGCTGCCCGCCGGAGTGTGGTGGTCACTCGGCGAGCGGACCCGCTGGGGCAGCGCGGTGCTGGGCGTCGCGTGCGTGGCGGCCGCGATCATCGTCGTTCGGCTCGGACAGGTCTGGGAGAGCACTGGTGGCTAGCACATCGACCCCCCGGCCGGTCGGCACGTCGTCCGGGCCCGGGCGGATTCTGGTGACGGTCTACGCGATCTTCGCGGTGGCGGCCTGCTCCCGGTCGGCGGTGCAGATCGCGACCGAGTTCGACCACGCCCGGCTGGCGTACTTGCTCTCGGCGTTCGCCGCTGTGGTCTACGTGGTGGCCACCGTGGCGCTGACCCGGACCGGCGTGCGCTGGCACCGCCTCGCCGTCGCGGCATGCGCGACGGAGCTCGCCGGGGTGCTCGCGGTGGGCACCGTGAGTGTCCTGAACTCCTCGGCCTTCCCTGACCAGGCCGTGTGGTCGACGTACGGCAGCGGCTACCTGTTCATCCCGGTCGTCCTGCCGGTCCTCGGCCTGCTCTGGCTGCGCCGGACAGCGCCGCGCCCGGACGGGAACACGGCTGGCGGGACCACGGCCGCGATCTCGTAGGTTCGCGGTATGCACACCCTCACCCGGGCCGAGGCGGTCGCCCGCGCCGATCTGCTGCGCGTCGATGGCTACGACCTCGAGCTCGATCTGACGGCGGCCCGAACCTCGGCGGAGTTCGGCTCGAGCACCCGGGTCCGGTTCAGCCTCCGCGAGCCCGCAGCGGCCGCGGCCGGGGGAACCGCGACGTTCGCCGAGATGAAGCCGGTCGCCCTGCACGAGCTGCGGCTCAACGGCCGGGCGTTGGACCCCGCCGGGCTGGACGGCAACCGGCTTGCCCTCGACGGGCTCGGCCCGAGCAACGAGCTCGTCGCGACGGCGACGATGCGGTACTCCAACACCGGCGAGGGTCTGCACCGTTTCACCGACCCCGAGGACGGCGAGGTGTACCTGTACGCCCAGACGTTCCTCGACGACGCCCAGCGGATGTTCGCCTGCTTCGACCAGCCGGACCTCAAGGCACCGGTCCGCCTCGTCGTCCTGGCGCCGCCGGACTGGGTTGTGCGCGCCAACGGCGCGGGCACCCGGACCGCGCCGGGGCGGTGGGAGTTCACCGAGACCGCGCCGCTGGCGACGTACTTCGTCACCGTCGTCGCCGGGCCGTACCACCTGGTGGAGGACAGCCACGACGGCATCGCGCTCGGCCTGCTCGCCCGCCGTTCCCTCGGTCCCTACCTGCAGGCCGACGCAGGGGAGATCTTCGAGGTCACGAAGTCGTGCCTGGACCGGTACCACGAACTGTTCGCCGACCGCTATCCGTTCGGCAAGTACGACCAGGCGTTCGTGCCCGAGTTCAACGCGGGGGCGATGGAGAACCCGGGCTGCGTGACCTTCCGCGACGAGTTCGTCTACCGCTCGGCGGTGACCGACGCCGAGCGCGAACTGCGCGCCGTGGTCATCGCCCACGAGATGGCGCACATGTGGTTCGGCGACCTGGTGACGATGCGCTGGTGGGACGACCTGTGGTTGAACGAGTCGTTCGCCGAGTACATGGGCTACCGGGTGACGGCCGAGGCGACCCGCTTCACCCAGGCGTGGACCAGCTTCGCGGTGGGCCGCAAGAGCTGGGGGTACGCCGCCGACCAGCGCCCGTCGACCCATCCGGTCGCGCCCTCGGACGTCGCCGACACCGGGCTGGCGCTGCTGAACTTCGACGGGATCTCCTACGCCAAGGGCGCTTCGGTGCTGCGCCAGCTCGTCGCCTGGGTCGGTGAGGAGGCGTTCCTGACGGGGCTGCGCGCCTACTTCGCCGCGCACGCCTACGCCAACGCCTCCCTCGCGGACCTGCTCGCCGCCCTGTCGACGGCCAGCGGGCGTGATCTCGCCGGGTGGGCGCGGCTGTGGTTGCGCCGCGAGCAGGTCAACACGCTGCACCCGCAGGTCACCGCCGACGCCGGCGGCACCCTCGCGCGGGTCTCGGTGATCCAGACGGCGCCCGCGCAGGCACCTACGCTGCGCCCGCACCGGGTCGGCATCGGCGTGTACGCGCCGCCCGCCGGCCGCGAGGCCGACCCGGACGCCCCGGTCACACTCGTTCGCCGGGTCGAGGTCGATCTGGACCCGGCCGCGCCGGACGGCCGAACCGACATCCCCGCGCTGACCGGCGTGCCCGCCGGACGGCTGCTGCTCGTCAACGACGGCGACCTCACCTACGCGAAGATCCGGTTCACCGACGCCGACCGCGCCGCGCTGCCCACCGTGCTGCCCCGCGTCGCCGACCCGCTGGCCCGCGCGGTGATCTGGGCCGCCGCGGCCGACGCGACCCGCGACGCCGACTGGCCCGCCACCGAATACCTGACGCTCGCCATCGCCGCGCTGCCCGTGGAGACGCAGCTCGCCGTCTTCGAGGACGCCCTGCGGTTCGCCCGCGCCACCGTGCTCAACCGCTACCTCGCCCCCGCGCTGCGCCCGGCGGCGGCGGCTCGGCTACACGCCGCCTGCCGCCAGATGCTCGTCGAGGCCACCGCCGGCAG
>NZ_JALKFU020000540.1 GCF_023242965.2 Frankia sp. AgKG'84/4 | reverse complement strand
CGGCCGGCTCGGCCGGCTGGCGGGGGCTGGCGAGCACGGGCGGGTCGAAACGCGCCCGGATCTCGTCCTCCGGAACGTCGAGCAGGGCGAAGATCCGGCGGAAGGCGGCCCCCGCGCCGGCCAGCTCGGCCCGCAGGTCCACGGCCGAGGACAGCGGCCCGAACGACACCAGCAGCGCCCCGCCGAGCGCGGCGACCGTGCCGAGCGAGGTCCGCCCGGACGAGACCAGCCATGCGCCGAGCGCCACCACCGCCGTCATCGTCGCCACCACGCCGAGGTTGATCAGGAACCGGACCCGGGAGGTGAGCCGGGCCTGCTCCCGGGCGGCGGCCAGCAGTTCGGCGCCGGCGACGTCGAACCGGTCCCGCTCGTGGTCGACCCGGTCGAACAACCGGACGTGCAGCGCGCCGGACACCGACGAGGTGTCGGCGAGGCGGGCCATGACCACGGCGTCGAGCTCCCGCTGGCGCGCCGAGAGGGCGGCGAGGCGACGCCGCCCCGACCGGACGATCGCGAGCGTCGCCGGCGCGAACACCAGCACCGCGATGCTCAGGCGCCAGTCCAGGACGAACACGACGACCGTGCCGACGACGATGTCCGCGACCCGGCAGATCACCGCCTGCACCGTCGCGGAGATCGCGTTCTGCGCGGCCATCACGTCGTTGGTCATCACCGTCATGACCTCGCCCTGCTGGCTGCGCGGGAAGAAGGCGAACGGCAGCCGCTGGAGGTGGGCGTTGACAGCCTGCCGGATGCGGACGGAGACGATCCCACCGAGGCGGGCGATCAGCGCCATCCGCATAGACAGCACCGCGGACTCGAACACCAGCAGTGCCCCGAGCAGCAGCACCGGGACGACCAGGTCACGCACCCGACCGGTGGGCAGCGAGACGTCGATCAGGTGCCGCAGCACGAAGGGCCCGGCCGCGACGGCCGCCGAGCCGAGGACCGACAGCCCGACCAGGACCGCGACGACACGCCCCTGATCGGCGAAGAACCGCTCACTGCGGCGGGCCTCGACCGCGCCGGTGAGGCGGGCGAGCATCCGCGCGTGCAGCCGGGTCACCCTCGAGGGCTCCGCCGACGTCTGACTATTCACGGAGGCAGGCTATGCCTTCACTCTGATGATCATTTAGCGCCCTCCGCAGGCCGGCGAAGGTTACCTTGCGACTCCAAGGGAACACTCTCCGCGCATCTTCGGTGCGTGAAAACCGTGTTCGGACGCGGCTGGCCCGAGACGCCGGCTGCCGGCCACCGCGGCTGGCGACACACATGACCGTCCCGGCTGCCGGGCCCGCCGCGCGGGCCCGAAGGGGGGAAACCCATGAGCTGGTCCCGCACATCGCGACGTTGCGCCGCCCGCGCCTTCGTCCTGACCGCCAGCATGACGGCCGCGCTCGCCACGCCCGGCATGCTCGGCCTGTCCGCCGGCGCCACCCCGAGCGCGTTCGTCACACCCGGCGTGGTGACCGCGACGAACGATGTCGACCCCGGCGGCACCAGCTCGGGCGCGGCCGTCAGCCCGACCGACACACCCGCCCCGAGTGACACCCTCACTCCGAGCGGGTCCGCCAGCCCGAGCGGGTCCGCCAGCCCCAGCGGGTCCGCCAGCCCCAGCGAGACGGCGAGCCCGAGCGCCAGCGCTGCCACCGGATCCACCTGCCCGTCGTACTCGCAGGTCGCCGGCCCGCTGAGCTCCTGGCAGGAGGCCGACTCACTGCCGTCAGCACGCGTCGACCTCGCGGCCACGACCGGCTGCGACGGCCGGATCTACGCGATCGGCGGCCGGCCCGCCGGCACCAGCACCGCCAGCCCGTCACCGTCGGCGACCAGTGGCTTCGGCACGCCCGGTACGGGTGTCGCGCTGGGCGCCGTGAGCGTCTTCGACCCGGCGAACAGCGGCTGGACGGACGCGGCGGACCTGCCGACGCCCCGGACCGGTCTCACCGCGACGACCGACACCGACGGCCGGATCTACGCGATCGGCGGGCGGGACGAGAGCGGCCCGACCGACACCGTGGAGATCTACACGCCGTCCAGCAGCTCCTGGTCCAGCGGCACCCCACTGCCGGAACCGATGGCCCAGCCGCGCGCGACCCGCGGGACCGATGGGCGGATCTACGTCCTGGACGGCGACGACCTGGCGATCTACGACCCGGATTCGGAGAGCTGGTCGACCGCGGACGCACCGCCGGCCGCCATCGTCGCGCCGGTGCTCACCACGCTTCCTGACGGGCGCATCCTGGCCGCCGGCGGCTCCGCGGCGGGCGGCGGCTCGGCCTCGGCCGCGTCCTCCGCGGTCTACACCTACACGCCGGGCACGGGCAGCGGCAGCGGCTCCTGGGACCAGGTCGCAAACCTGCCCACCGGGGTGACCGCCGCGACCGGTGCGACCGGCCCGGACGGTCGGGTGTACGTCGTCGGCGGGCGGGACTCCAGCGGTGACGTCACCGACGCGGTGCAGGTCTACACGCCGCAGGACGACCAGTGGACGGCCGGCTCCACCGGGACCGCGTCCAGCCGGAGCGGGGCGAGCGCCACCATCGGCGGCGACGGCCGGATCTACGTGCTGGGCGGCACGGCCGGCGACGGCCACCCGCTCGATTCGGTGGCGGCCCTGGGCGACTGAGGGCCCCATCGGCACGGCCGGTCAGCGGTAACGGACGCGGTACGCGATCCAGGCCGGCGCGCCGGCCGCGAGCGGCAGCCAGAAGGACACCAGCCGGTAGACCAGCGTCGACAGGGCCGCCGCCGCGGCCGGCACCCCGGCCAGCGCGAGGGTGCCGGTCAGGCCGGCCTCGACGAACCCGAGGCCGCCGGGGGTGATGGGGATCATCGCGAGGACACTCGCCGCGACGTAGGCGAGCAGGATCAGCGACGGGCGGGGATGCTGGCCGGCGCCGGCGAGCGCGGCGAGCAGGGCGCCGTAGTCCAGCCCCCACTTGCCGGCCGCCGCGAGGACCGCGGCGGGCCAGCGCCGGCCCAGCGAGCGCAGCACCTCGTCGCGCCGGACGACGAGCAGGTCGGGCAGCCCGGGCGTCACCGGTCGCCGCGCGAGCCGCAGCAGCCGGTCCAGGCCGCGGCCGACGAGGCGGACCGTGCCATCCGACCGGGCGAGCACCAGACCGGCCACGACGAGCACGACGAACGCCATCGCCCCGAGGATCGCCGCCGCGGTCAGGCCGTCGGGCGCCGGCTGGCCGAAGATGAGCCACGGCAGCACGAGCAGGGGCAGGCCGAACACGATCCCGGTCGTCACCATGGAGACCGCGGTCAGGGCGAAGCCGGCGGCCACGGGGTCGCAGCCGGCCCGGCTCAGCATCCGGAACTGCACGGCGCCGCCGACCGCGATCCCGCCCGGGATGATCCGGCTGATGCTGTTCGAGGCCAGCTGCGAGGTGATCGACAGGAACCAGCTGAGGTTGCCGAACGCCAGCCGTTGGAGCTGCCAGACGCAGGCGAAGCTCGCGACCTCCAGCACGACCATCGCCGGGTACCACAGCGGTCGGAACCCGCGCAGCCGCGGGAAGGCGGAGAACACCGTCAGCAACTGCGGGGTCAGCAGGTAGAGGGCCACCGCCGTGACGATCAGCGGTATGACCCGGCCGGCGACCCGCGTCCAGCTCAGCCCGCCGGGCACAACCTCGGGCCGGGCCGCGCGTACGCGCGGGCGACGGGGGCCGGCCC
>NZ_JALKFU020000053.1 GCF_023242965.2 Frankia sp. AgKG'84/4 | reverse complement strand
ACGACGATCATGGAGCCTCCCAGAACAGCGCAAGCGGAAGCGGAATTACTCTTCATGTTAAGAGATACAGAACCGGGGAGCGCCTGGGCCCGCTCGCCGGCGTCCCGCTGGCGCTCAAGGACGTGCTGACCACCCGCGGAATGCCGACCACCTGCGGCAGCCGGATCCTCGAGGGCTGGCAGGCGCCGTACGACGCCACCGTCGTCAGCCGGCTGCGCGCGGCCGACGTCGTGCTGCTCGGCAAGGTCAACATGGACGAGTTCGCCATGGGCTCGTCCACCGAGAACTCGGCGTATGGCCCGACCCGCAACCCGTGGGACACCTCCCGCATCCCCGGCGGGTCCAGCGGTGGGTCCGCCGCCGCCGTCGCCGCCTTCGAAGCGCCCCTCGCGATCGGCACCGACACCGGCGGCTCCATCCGCCAGCCGGCCGCCGTCTGCGGCCTGGTCGGCGTGAAGCCGACGTACGGCGGGGTCAGTCGCTACGGGCTCGTCGCGTTCTCCAGCTCGCTCGACCAGGCCGGCCCCCTGGCGCGCACCGTCACCGACGCGGCCCTGCTGCACGCGGCGATCGCCGGCCACGACCCGCTCGACTCGACCAGCGTCGATGTACCGGTGCCGCCGGTGGTCGCCGCCGCCGGCCGCCGCGACGTGCGCGGACTGCGCGTCGGCGTGGTCCGCGAGCTCGCCGGCGACGGGTACGACCCGGGGGTGCAGGCCGCGTTCGTCGCCGCCGTCGAGGCGCTGCGCGAGCTCGGCGCCGAGGTCGTCGAGGTCAGCTGCCCGCACTTCGAGTACGCGCTGTCCGCCTACTACCTGATCGCGCCGAGCGAGTGCTCGTCGAACCTCGCGCGGTTCGACGCGATGCGCTTCGGGCTGCGCGTCGGCGACGACGGCCTGGCCGGCGCCGAGGAGGTCATGAGCCGCACCCGCGAGGCCGGTTTCGGCCCCGAGGTGAAGCGCCGCATCATCCTCGGCACCTACGCGCTGTCCTCGGGCTACTACGACGCCTACTACGGCCAGGCGCAGAAGGTCCGCACGCTGATCAGCCGGGACTTCGCCGCCGCCTACGAGCAGGTCGACGTCCTGGTCTCGCCGACCACCCCGACGCCGGCGTTCCCGCTGGGCGACAAGGTCGACGACCCGGTCGCGATGTACCTCTCCGACCTGTGCACGATCCCGTCGAACCTGGCCGGCGGGCCCGCGATGAGCCTGCCCGCCGGGCTCGTGGACGGGCTGCCCGTGGGTATCCAGATCATGGCGCCGGCTTTCGCCGACGACCGGCTCTACCTGGTCGGCGGCGCCTTGGAAGCGGCGCTCGACACCGGCCGCGGCCACCCGCTGCTCGACGAGGCCCCGGCGCTGTGAGCGGCGCCGAGACGGGTCGCCGACGGTCGGGGAGCCCGCGATGGTGAGCCTGCGCAGCAGTCGCCAGGACCGCACGCTCCTGGTCGTCGTGTGGCTTCTCGACCTGGTGGTGCTCGGCCTGGGCATCGCCCTGCTCCAACCGGCCCTGCTGCTCTGGGGTGTGATCGGTCTGCCCGGTGCCGTGTTCCTCACCCGCGTGCACCTGCGTGACACCCGGCGCCGGCCGCCGGCCGCGCCGCCGAGCGACGACGGCCCCGCACCGCCCGCATGACCGGCTCAGACCCGGGCCCCGGACGGCGCACCGCACCTGGCGCCTCAGCCCGGCACAGCAGCTCCCGGCACAGCAGTCCCCGGCACAGCAGTCCCCGGCACAGCAGTCCCCGGCACAGCAGTCCCCAGCACAGCAGCACCCCCCAGTGACAGAGGAGTACCTCCGGTGAGCACAGCGGCTCCCGCCAGCGCGTTGCCCTCCTTCGCCGACGCGACCGCCCGCTACGAGCCGGTGATCGGCCTGGAGACGCACGTCGAGCTCGGCACCGTCTCCAAGATGTTCTGCGGCTGCGCGACCGCGTTCGGCGCCGAGCCGAACAGCCAGGTCTGCCCCGTCTGCCTCGGACTACCCGGCGCGCTGCCGGTGGTCAACGAGGCGGCCGTGCGCTTCGCCGTGCTGATCGGGCTCGCACTCAACTGCGACATCGCGTCCTGGTGCCGCTTCGCGCGGAAGAACTACTTCTACCCGGACATGCCGAAGAACTTCCAGATCAGCCAGTACGACGAGCCGCTGTGCACGGACGGCTGGCTCGACGTCGTGGTGGACGGCGAGACCCACCGGGTCGGCATCACCCGCGTGCACATGGAGGAGGACACCGGCAAGTCGCTGCACGTCGGCGGCGCCACCGGCCGCATCCACGGGGCCACCCACTCGCTGGTCGACTTCAACCGGGCCGGCATCCCGCTGGTCGAGATCGTCACCGAGCCGGACATCCGCTCGCCCGAGGTCGCCAAGGCCTACGTCGACGAGCTGCGCGAGCTGATCCGCGCCCTGGGCGTGTCCGACGTCCGGATGGAGCAGGGCTCGCTGCGCTGCGACGCGAACGTGTCGCTGCGCCGCCGCCCCGCGCCAGGCGTTGCGGACGCGCCGTTCGGCACCCGTACCGAGACGAAGAACCTCAACTCCCTGCGCTCGGTTGAGCGAGCGGTCCGCTACGAGATCACCCGCCAGGCGGCGCTGCTCGACGACGGCGAACGGATCCGCCAGGAGACCCGGCACTTCGACGAGGGGGTCGGGCGAACCTCGCCGGGCCGCTCCAAGGAGGAGGCGACCGACTACCGGTACTTCCCGGAGCCGGACCTCGCCCCGCTGGCGCTGTCCGCCGAGTTCGTCGACGAGCTGCGGGCCAGCCTGCCGGAGCTGCCCGCGGCGCGACGCGCCCGCCTCATCACCGAGCACGGCTACACCCCGCGTGACCTCGTCGACCTGAGTAACGCCGGCGTCCTCGACCTGGTCGAGCGGACGGTCGCCGCCGGGGCCACCCCGGCGGCGGCGCGCAAGTGGTGGCTCAACGAGCTTGCCCGCCGCGCTGCCGACGCCGAGGTCGCGCCGGACGAACTCGCCATCACGCCCGCCGACGTCGCGCGGATCACCGTGCTGATCGCCGGGGGCGAGCTCACCGACGCGCTGGCCCGCAAGGTCATCGATGGCGTGCTCGCCGGGGAGGGCACGCCCGACGAGGTCGTCGCCGGCCGGGGCCTCGCCGTCGTCGCCGACGACGGGGCGCTCACCGCCGCGGTCGACGCGGCGATCGCCGCCGCTCCCGACATCGCCGAGAAGGTCCGCGGCGGCAAGCTCAACGCGGTCGGCCCGCTGGTCGGCGCGGTGATGAAGGCGATGAAGGGCCAGGCCGACGCGGCCGGCATCCGCACCCTGCTGCTCGAACGCCTCGGTGCCTCCTGAACTCGGCGTCACCTGAACTCCCCGTTTCCTGAACTCCGCCTCTGCCTGAACCGGCCCTGCCTGAACTCCGCTTCTGCCTGAACTCCGCTTCTGCCTGAACCTCGGCCCCGTCTGGACTGCCGGCCTACCGCCCGTCGGATCCGCCCTCTCTGTGGGCGGATAGGGTGGTCATGTAGCCGTCGGGTGGTTTGTGACGGCTTCGGGGGCTTTGGGGGAGAGGCCTGGCCCACTCGGGTGCGGCCCGGTCCAGGCGGTCCGTCGGCGGCGCACGTGTTGTCCTAACGTGGCACGGGCCCGAAGGGACCACGTTCTCCTGTCGTATCCGATCCGCGTGTCGGGTTGCCGACGACAGGCGGCGCGTCGGATGCGCGCTGCCGAGGGCCTTCGTAGGGTGAGCTTCCGATCGGTCAGCACCAGCGAGGGGAGGGGGGTCGCCGTGCCCCTCACACCGTCCGGATTCACCGCGTCGACGTCCCGGCGTCGGGGTCGTGGCCGGCGGCGGACGATCATCGCCGCCGTCGTCATCCTCGTGCTGGCCGCGGGCAGCGGGATCGGTTACGTCCTGAAGGACCGGGCGCAGTCCCGGGCGGCCGACAAGCGGGTGCGGACGGCTGCGGCGGCCTACCTCGCCGCCTGGCGCACCCTGGCGACCACCGGCGGGACGGCGACCACCGGCGGGACGGCGACTACCGGCGGGACGGCGACCACGACGGCCGCAGCCGGTTCCGCCGCGCCGACGCCGACGGCGCTCACCCCGGCGGCCACGACTGGTGGCGCCGGTGATGACCGGGCAGGGCGGGCCGCGGTGACCGCGGCGAGCGTGGCGGGCAGCGTCGGCGTCCCGGCCCTGCTGTCCACGATGGCCGACGTCCGGGACCGGCTGCTGATCACGGGCGCCTCCTTCACCGCGGGTTCGATCAGCCGCGAGGGCTCGACGGCGACGGCGCCGTACGTCGCGAGGCTCACCCTGTCGGGCCTGCCAACGCCGCTGGAGTACGCCGGCACACTGAACCTGGTCGCCACCGGGAACGGCTGGAAGGTGCGCGCGGAACCGGCGTCGGTCCACCCGGCGCTGCGCCCGGGCCTGTACCTGGACCGCACCGCCTCCACCGGGCACCGCGGCGACCTGCTCTCCGCAGCCGGCCAGCCGCTGCGCGACTCCGGTGACCTCGCCGGCAACCTCGTCGGCCGGACGGGCCCGCTGTCGGGCCTGGAGCGCGTCTACGACACCAAGCTGCGCGCCCAGGGCGGCGCCGTGGTCGTCCGCGACGCGCAGAACAAAACCGTCCAGACGCTGCACACCTACCCGATGACCGACGGCACGTCGCTGCGGACCACCCTCGACCTGCGGGTGCAGCAGGCCGCCGAGGCGGCCCTGGCCACCGCGGCCCAGCCGACCGCCGCCATGGTCGCGATCGACACCCGTACCGGCGGCGTGCTGGCGCTGGCGAACCACCCGCCGGGCGGGGCGAGCCGGGCCATCCGCGGCAGGTACCCGCCGGGATCCACCTTCAAGATCATCGCGGCGACGGCCGCGCTGATGAACGGGAAGTCCGCGAACACCCCGCTGGACTGCACCCAGTCGGTCACGGTCGATGGCCAGACGTTCCAGAACGCCGAATCCGAGCAGTTCGGCACCATCCCGCTGCGGACCGCGTTCGCGAAGAGCTGCAACACCGCATTCATCCGGCTGGCGGAGTCGCTGCCCGCGGGCTCCCTGGAGAAGGCCGCGCAGCTCTACGGCTTCGACGGCACCCCGCCGCTGGACATCGCCAGCGTCGGCGGCAGCTTCCCCACCCCGCGCGACGCGGCCGAATCCGCGTCCGCGGCGATCGGTCAGGCCCGCATCGAGGTCTCCCCCCTGCAGATGGCAAGCGTCGCCGCCGCAGTGGCCAGCGGCACCTGGCGCCAGCCGTTCGTCGCCGGCCAGCCGTCGCGCAGCAACGCCATCCCGGCGGCCGTCCTGCCGGAGCTGCGTGATTTCATGCGCGCGGTGGTCACCGAGGGCACCGCGGCCGGGGTGCCGATGCCCGGCGAGGTCTTCGGTAAGACCGGGACCGCCGAGTACAAGGACGGCAACCCGCCCCCGACGCACGCCTGGTTCGTCGGTTACCGCGGCGACGTGGCTTTCGCCGTCGTCGTCGAGGACGGTGGGTTCGGAGCCGACACCGCGGCGCCGATCGCGAGCCGCTTCCTCACCGCCCTCGACGGCGGCGCCCCGACCGGCGTCGGCGGTCGCTGACCGAACCCGGCTGCCGGCCGGCGACCGTCGGCCGGATCGCGCCGGGTCCGGCTGATCCGGCTGATCCGGCTCATCCTCCCGGTCCGGAGCGCCGGATCGCGCCGTTCGGCGACGCGTCCGGGATCGCTTGTGTCCCCGGGCTGATGGCGGCTCTGCTTGACGTAGGACGAGAACTCCGGCACGGTAGATCCGTGCACCATTCGATTCTTGTACGTTCTGAGCGCGCGTAGTCGAGCTTCTCGACACGTGCGCCGCCCCTCAGTGCCTCAGGCACGAGGGGCTTTTTCGTGCCCGGCGTCCGACGTCGGGGACCCACCGCCGCACACACCACGGCCTCAAGGATGACGCCCAGATGACACGAGAGATCACCGGAGCCCAGTCGCTCGTCCACTCCCTTGAGGCGGTCGGAGCCGAGGTGGTCTTCGGCATCCCGGGCGGAGCGATCCTGCCCGCCTACGATCCGCTGTTCGACTCCACCCGGGTGCGGCACATCCTCGTTCGCCACGAGCAGGGTGCCGGCCATGCGGCCGAGGGGTATGCCCAGGCCACGGGCCGGGTCGGGGTGTGCATGGCCACGTCCGGACCGGGCGCGACGAACCTGGTGACGCCGATCGCCGACGCCTACATGGACTCGGTGCCGATGGTCGCCATCACCGGCCAGGTCGCCAGCGCCGCGATCGGCACCGACGCCTTCCAGGAAGCGGACATCTGCGGTATCACCCTGCCGATCACCAAGCACAACTTCCTGGTCCAGAGCGCCGACGACATCCCGCGCACGATCGCCGAGGCCTTCCACCTGGCCGGCACCGGGCGGCCCGGTCCGGTCCTGGTCGACCTGCCCAAGGACATCCTGCAGGGCAGGACGGCCGTGCTGCCGCACGAGGTGTGGCCGCCGGCCCTCGACCTGCCCGGCTACCGCCCGGTGACCCGTCCGCACGGCAAGCAGGTGCGGGAGGCCGCCAAGCTGATCAGCGCGAGCCGGCGCCCGGTGCTCTACGTCGGCGGCGGTGTGCTCAAGGCCCGGGCAGCGGCGCAGCTGCGCACGCTCGCGGAGATGACCGGCATCCCGGTCGTCACCACCCTGATGGCCCGCGGCGCCTTCCCGGACTCCCACCCCCAGCATCTGGGCATGCCCGGCATGCACGGCTCGGTCGCCGCGGTGACCGCACTGCAGAAGGCCGACCTGCTCATCACCCTCGGCGCCCGCTTCGACGACCGGGTCACCGGCCGGCTGGCGTCCTTCGCGCCGAAGGCCGCGATCATCCACGCCGACATCGACCCGGCCGAGATCGGCAAGAACCGGACCGCGGACGTGCCGATCGTCGGCGACTGCCGCGAGGTGATCACCGAGCTGGTCGCGGCGCTGGCGGCGGAGCAGCGCCCCGACCTCGAGGGCTGGTGGCACACCCTGGACGGCTGGCGGCGCACCTACCCGCTCGGCTACGAGACCCCGCCCGACGGTTCGCTGGCCCCGCAGCACGTCATCGAGCGCCTCGGCCGCATCGCCGGCCCGGAGACGATCTTCTCCGCCGGAGTCGGGCAGCACCAGATGTGGGCGGCGCAGTTCATCTCCTACGAGAACCCGTACACCTGGCTGAACTCCGGTGGCGCCGGGACGATGGGCTACGCGGTGCCCGCCGCGATGGGCGCCAAGGTCGGCTGCCCGGACGCCACGGTGTGGGCGATCGACGGCGACGGCTGCTTCCAGATGACCAACCAGGAGCTCGCCACCTGCGCCCTGGAGGGCATCCCGATCAAGGTCGCGATCATCAACAACGGCTCGCTCGGCATGGTCCGCCAGTGGCAGACCCTTTTCTACGACAAGCGGTACTCCAACACCGAGCTCGGCACGCACCCGGCGTCGCCGCGCACCGGGGTCAAGCGGGTGCCGGACTTCGTCCGCCTCGCGGAGGCGCTCGGCTGTGTGGGGCTGCGCTGCGAGTCGGCCGCCGAGGTCGACGAGACGATCGAGAAGGCGATGGCGATCGACGACGCGCCGGTCGTCGTGGACTTCGTGGTCCATCCCGACGCCATGGTCTGGCCGATGGTCGCCGCCGGCGCGAGCAACGACGAGATCCGGGTCGCCCGCGACCTCGCTCCCGACTTCGACTACACCGGCGACGCCGAGGTGAACCTGTGACCACCCACCACACCCTGTCCGTGCTGGTCGAGAACAAGCCGGGCGTGCTGGCCCGGGTCTCCGGACTGTTCTCCCGGCGCGGGTTCAACATCGAGTCGCTCGCCGTCGGGCCGACCGAACACGCCGACGTCTCCCGGATGACGATCGTCGTCGCCGTCGACGACCTGCCGCTCGAACAGGTGACCAAGCAGCTCAACAAGCTGGTCAACGTCCTGAAGATCGTCGAGATGGACACGTCCGTCTCGGTGCAGCGGGAACTGCTGCTCGTCAAGGTCCGCGCCGATCTCGCCGTCCGGTCGCAGGTGCTGGAGACGGTCGCGCTGTTCCGTGCCAAGGTGGTCGACGTCGCCCAGGACGCCGTCACCGTGGAGGCGACAGGCACCCGCGACAAGCTGGACGCACTGATCCGCATGCTGGAACCCTTCGGTATCCGGGAGCTGGTCCAGTCCGGCATGGTCGCGCTCGGCCGTGGCTCGCGGTCGATCACCGACCGCAGCCTGCGCTCCGTCGAACGCACCGCCTGACCGGTCGCCGCCGGCGCCGCACCCGCTGTTCCCGCACCGCTGTTCCCGCTCGCATGTTCCGCACGCAGTTCACCCCACGAGAAGAGAGACCCCCACGATGGTCGAGATCTACTACGACGACGACGCCTCGCTCGACGTCCTGGCCGGCCGCAAGGTCGCCGTCATCGGCTACGGCAGCCAGGGCCACGCGCACGCGCTGAACCTGCGCGACTCGGGCGTCGACGTGCGGGTCGGCCTGCCCGCGGACAGCCGCAGCAGGCAGAAGGCGACCGAGCAGGGCCTGCGCGTGCTCACGCCCGCGGAGGCGTCCGCCGAGGCCGACATCATCATGCTGCTCACGCCGGACACCACCCACCGCAAGATCTACGCCGAGTCCATCGCCCCGCACCTGAGCGAGGGCAAGGCGCTGGCGTTCGGGCACGGCTTCAACATCCGTTACAACCTGATCGAGCCGCCGGCCGGCGTCGACGTGTTCATGGTCGCTCCGAAGGGCCCCGGCCACCTGGTCCGCCGGGTGTTCGAGGAGGGCAAGGGCGTGCCCGTCCTCGTCGCGGTCGAGAACGACGCCTCGGGCAAGGCGCTGGCCATCGCGCTGGCCTACGCCAAGGCCATCGGCGGCACCCGCGCCGGCGCGCTGCGCACGACCTTCACCGAGGAGACCGAGACCGACCTGTTCGGTGAGCAGGCCGTGCTCTGCGGCGGCGCGAGCGCCCTGGTCCAGGCCGGGTTCGAGACGCTGGTCGAGGCGGGCTACACCCCCGAGGTCGCGTACTTCGAGTGCCTGCACGAGCTCAAGCTCATCGTCGACCTGATGTACGAGGGCGGCATCTCGCAGATGCGCTACTCGATCTCCGACACCGCCGAGTACGGCGATGTCACCCGCGGGCCACGGGTCATCACCCCGGCCGTCAAGGCGGAGATGCGCAAGATCCTGGAGGAGATCCAGGACGGCACGTTCGCCCGCGAGTGGGTCGCGGAGGACGACAACGGCCGCGCGACGTTCAACAAGCTCGTCGAGGAGGGCAAGCAGCACCCGATCGAGCAGGTCGGTGCCCGCCTGCGGCCGCTGATGTCCTGGATTGCCCGCTAGAACGCACGATGTGCCCCGCCGGCCGGGCGCGGTCGGCGGGGCACATCGCGGTCACCATGACGTGCCGGCCGGCTCGGCGGCCACCCGTCATCGTGATGAAACCGGGGGGAAACCGGCGGTGGGCGCCGCGGGCGTCGGTAGGCTGGGCCCGCCACAGTCAGTACGCCCCGTCACCGCCGGGCCGCGACGGCCGCGGGACCGATCCGATCCGCGCCGCCCGCGGCCTGCCAGTAGCCGCTATAGGAGTGGTCCAGTGCCCGTCGTACTCGTAGCCGAGGAGCTGTCGCCGGCCGGGCTGGAGGTGCTGTCCGGGGACTTCGAGCTTCGTCACGTCAACGGCGCGGACCGCTCGGCCCTGCTGCCCGCTCTCGCCGACGTCGACGCCGTCATCGTCCGGTCCGCCACGAAGATCGACGCCGAGGCGCTCGCCGCCGCCGGCCAGCTCAAGGTCGTCGCCCGCGCCGGCATCGGGCTGGACAACGTCGACGTCGCCGCGGCCACCCAGCGCGGCGTGATGGTCGTCAACGCGCCCACCTCGAACATTGTCAGCGCCGCGGAGCACGCCATCGCGCTGTTGCTCGCGGTCGCCCGGCGGGTCCCGGCGGCGAACCAGTCGCTGCGCGGCGGCGAGTGGAAGCGGTCGAAGTACACCGGCGTCGAGCTGGTCGAGAAGACCCTCGGCGTGGTCGGGCTCGGCCGCATCGGCGTCCTGGTGGCGCAGCGCCTTGCCGGCTTCGGCATGAAGGTCATCGCCTATGACCCGTACGTTTCGGTGGCGCGGGCCGCGCAGCTCGGGGTCGCCCTCGTCGACCTCGACGAGCTGCTGCGCCGCAGCGACGCGATCACCATCCACCTGCCGAAGACCCCGGAGACGCTCGGTCTGATCGGCGCCGATGAACTGGCCCGGACCAGGCGCGGCGTCATCATCGTCAACGCCGCCCGCGGTGGGCTGATCGACGAGTCGGCGCTCGCCGACGCGGTGAGTTCGGGTCAGGTCGGCGGCGCGGGCATCGACGTGTTCGTCACCGAGCCGACCACCTCCTCGCCGCTGTTCGGCCTCGACAACGTCGTGGTCACCCCGCACCTCGGCGCCTCCACCCAGGAGGCCCAGGACAAGGCGGGCCTGGCGGTCGCCCGTTCGGTGCGCCTCGCGCTGCAGGGCGAGTTCGTGCCCGACGCGGTCAACGTCCAGGCCGGTGGCGTGGTGGCCGAGGATGTCCGGCCAGGCCTGCCGCTCGCGGAGAAGCTCGGCCAGCTCTTCACCGGTCTCGCCGGCGGTGTCGCCGCCGCGATCACCGTCGAGGTGCGCGGGGAGATCGCCGCCCACGACGTGTCCGTGCTGCAGCTCGCGGCGCTCAAGGGCGTGTTCAGCGACGTCGTCGAGGAGCAGGTCACCTACGTCAACGCGCCGCTGCTGGCCAAGGAACGCGGCCTCGACGTGACGCTGGAGACCTCCGAGGAGAGCGGCGACTACCGCAATCTGGTCACCCTGCGCGGCGTGCTCGCCGACGGCACGTCGGTGTCCGTCAGCGGCACCCTGATCGGCTCGCGCCAGGTCGAGAAGATCACCGCGATCGACGGCTTCGAGGTCGACATCCGGCCCGAGAACCACCTGGCGTTCTTCCGGTACTCCGACCGGCCGGGCATCGTCGGCGCCGTCGGCGCGCTGCTGGGCGAGGCGAGCATCAACATCGCGAGCGCCCAGGTCAGCCGGTTGCAGGTGGGTGGCGAGGCGCTGATGTCGCTGTCCCTGGACGACGCGGTGGCCCAGGACATCCTGGCCGACATCGCGAAGATCATCGGCGCGTCGTACGCGCGGGCGGTCAGCATCCGCGCCGACTAGCGGTCTCGATGGGCCCGGGCGGGCGGCGCCGGCTCCGGTGGCGCTTCGGAGCCCCGCGCCCGGGTGACATCCGGCACCGGGGGTGGCAGGCTCCCGGCGACCGGTGCGGGCCGTATCGGCCCGTCGCTGGTGGCTATGAGTGGCCGGCCACCTGCGCCCGGGCCGCGTGGAGCGGCCTGGGGCACGGCGCGGGCTGATCTTTACGGGGAACACACGCAGGAAGTTGACTGCCGGGTTTACCGTGGCAGACATGGCGTCGCGGCATCAGGACCCGTTTGAGGGGCTTCGCCTGGATGAGCGATTCGTCCGTGGGGCCCGTTTTCTCGAGCCGTCCGCGGCCGAACGCGTACGGCAGCAGGGCAGGCCGTCATCCGGACGTTGCCAGGTCGTTCCCGTTCCCCGTGGCCTGCCCGGAGTCTTCCACCGGCTGGTGACGCCGCCGAGCCTGCCGAGCCGTTCCCGACGCATCGCTCAGATGATCACCTTTATGGCGCTTATCGTCGGGATGATCACCATCACCGTGGTGGCGCTGCGGCAGACGGCGACGCGCGGCGGCGTGGGCACCGCCTCGCGCTTCGGCGCCTCCGCGGCCCTGCCGGGAGGCACGCCGTCCGCGGCCGTCCCCGTGGTCACGAGCGGCTGGAATCAGCCGCCGGCGGGTTTCGCGCTGTCGGCCGGGCTGCTGGCCAGCCTGCACCAGGGCGACTGCCTGAACTGGACCCCCACCGCGGCGAACTCGACCGCACCGCCCGAGCCGGTGGCCCCGGTCCGCGTCAGCTGCGACCGCCTGCACATCGACGAGGTCACCCGGCTGGTGGACCTCACCCTGCTGTTCGACCGCTGGCCCGGCGCCTCGACCGTGGCCAAGGCGGCCGACCAGCGCTGCGTCGGCGCGCTGCGGGACTTCGCCGGTGCCATCGACTCCGCCCCGCACCATAGGGCCGGCACGGTGTACCCGTCCGAGCCGAGCTGGCAGTCGGGCGCCCGAACCGCGGTGTGCACCGTGCGCAGCGATGATCTGCAGCCCCGCGCGGGCGCGTTCCGGGTGTTGGGACCGATCGGAGCCTGAGCCGTGCGCCATGCGTGGGACATCGGGTAGTGTTTGGATCCTGATGTGTGCGCTGCTGCTCCTTAGCCGCCGCGGCGGGGCCTGATCCAGCTGGCTTCCCCGTCGCGGTGTTCTCGTGCGCCAGCGTCGGGATTCCGCCGCCGCAGCGACCTGGCCGTGACCACCACCGGCCTGGCGCTCCGGTCCGCGAAGGTCTCCCGGTTTCCCAACGCCCCGAACGATCGTGCGACGCGGTCGGCGGGAGCATTTTTCAGGAAGCAGGAGCGCAATGACCACGCAACAGCCCTCTGGCATGCCGGTCGAGAAATACCGGCCGATCACCCCGGTGGCGCTGCCGGACCGTAGCTGGCCCGAGCGGACGATCACCCGCGCCCCCCAGTGGTGCAGTGTCGACCTGCGCGACGGCAACCAGGCGCTGATCGACCCGATGACCCCCGCGCGCAAGCTGCAGATGTTCGAGCTGCTGGTCGCGATGGGCTACAAGGAGATCGAGGTCGGGTTCCCGGCGGCGAGCCAGACCGACTTCGACTTCGTCCGTCAGCTCATCGACGAGGACCGCATCCCCGATGACGTCGTCATCCAGGTCCTGACCCAGGCGCGCGAGGAACTGATCGAGCGCACGGCGACCTCGCTGGTCGGCGCGAAGAAGGCCCTGATCCACCTGTACAACTCCACGTCGACCCTGCAGCGCCGCGTTGTGTTCGGACTGGACCGGGCGGGCATCACCGAGATCGCCGTGCAGGGCGCGCGCTGGTGCCTGCAGTACGCCGAGAAGCTGCTGGACGGCACCGACGTCCGCTGGCAGTACAGCCCGGAGTCGTTCACCGGCACCGAACTGGACTACGCGGTCGAGGTCTGCGAGGCCGTCATGGACGTGTGGCAGCCGACCGCCGACCGGCCGGTGGTGCTGAACCTGCCGGCGACCGTCGAGATGTCGACCCCGAACGTCTACGCCGACCAGATCGAGTGGGTCAGCCGGCACCTGAGCCGGCGCGACGCGGTCATCCTGTCGCTGCACCCGCACAACGACCGCGGCTGCGCGGTGGCCGCGGCGGAACTCGGCGTGCTGGCCGGCGCCGACCGGGTCGAAGGCTGCCTGTTCGGCAACGGCGAGCGCACCGGCAACGTCTGCCTGGTCACCCTGGGGCTGAACCTGTTCTCCCAGGGCATCGACCCGATGATCGACTTCTCGGACATCGACGGGGTCCGGCGGTCGGTGGAGTACTGCAACCAGCTGCCGGTGCATCCTCGCCACCCCTACGGCGGCGACCTCGTCTACACGGCCTTCTCCGGCTCGCACCAGGACGCCATCAAGAAGGGCTTCGAGGCGATGGCACGCACCGGGCAGACGCTCTGGGAGGTGCCCTACCTGCCGATCGACCCCAAGGACGTCGGGCGTAGCTACGAGGCCGTCATCCGGGTGAACAGCCAGTCCGGCAAGGGCGGGGTGGCGTACCTGCTGAAGTCGGAGCACGCGCTGGACCTGCCGCGGCGGCTGCAGATCGAGTTCTCCGGCGTCGTGCAGCGCCACACCGACACCGAGGGCGGCGAGGTCACCGCCGAGCAGCTCTGGCAGATCTTCCGCCGCGAGTACTTCCTGGACGGGGTCGAGACCGACGGCCCGCTGCAGCTGCTGGGCTCGCGCACGACCGCGGCCTCGGGGGAGCGCGACGAGGTGTCCGTCTCGGTCCGCGTCGATGGCGCGGAGGCGATCCTCACCGGCGTCGGCAACGGCCCCATCGACGCCTTCGTCGCCGCCCTGGCCAGCAGGAACCTGAGCGTGCGGATCCTCGACTACAACGAGCACGCGTTGGGTTCCGGCGCCGACGCGCGGGCGGCGGCCTACCTGGAGGTCGCCGTTGACGACCGGATCTTCTGGGGTGTCGGCGTCGACCCGAACATCGTCACCGCGTCGCTGCGCGCCGTGGTGAGCGCGGTGAACCGGGCCGCGCGGGCGTCGGCCATCCCCGGCGCGGCGATCTCCGGCTGACGGGCGCTCAGTCGAGCGGGTCCGGCGGGCGTGAGTCGCGCCGGACCTGCTCGACCACGGCATCCGGGACCTCTGTCAGGCCGTGGTCGACCCGGGCATGGGTGTCGACCGAGCGCATGAGCTCCTCTTCGGTCCGTGCCGCGATACGCGTCTCACAGCCGTGAATGATCGCGCCACAGTAGAATTCCTTCATGGCGGGCCGCCGGAGCGTGAACTCGTTGGGCGATAAGCGGCCGCCGACGGCTGGACTTGGGCCCATCAGGGCCTGCGCGGTCCAATAGCGGTTCCGTCTCATGTCGACATCTCCGCGAGACGCAGCATCAGGCGCTCCATCCGGACCAGACCCAGCGGGCGGCCCATCTCGGTCACGATTATGACGGGGTCGAACCGGCTCGCCCGGGCACGGGTCATGGCGCGGCGGGCCACCTCCGTGACGGGCTCCTCGGGCCGGGCGAACAGCGTCGTCGGCACCCGGCGTGGGTCAGCGCCGCCTCCGGGCCCGGCGGCCAGGTGCAGCGCCACCGGGCGGCAGCGGTTTGACACGATGATCGTCGCGCGGTCCGCGACCTGATCCTCGGCGGGGTCGCCCGCCGCCGTGCCGTGGGCGGCGGACGGCCGCATCGGGCAGCTCGGGCAGTCGGGCGACATCGCGCAGTGCCCGGAGTCGCCGACGCTCACGTTCACCCGTTCCATCAGGCTCTCGACGCTCGCCGCCCGGTTGCTGCGCTCGGACAGCTGGCGGATGCGCCGAGCGACGGTCGGGTCGAGCTGCTGCCAGCTCCGCGCCGGGCGACCGAGTAGGAATCCCTGCCCGAGCGGCACTCCGAGGCCGACGAGCATCGCGAGTTCGTCGACTCGCTCGACCCCTTCCGCGATCACCCAGCCGTTGAGCCGGCTGGCGAAGCTGCCGACCAGCTCGGTCAGCGCGATCTTGACCTGGTCGTCGTCGACGTTCTCGACCAGCGAGCGGTCCAGCTTCACGAAGTCCGGGCGGACCCGGGCGAGCTGGCGCAGCCCCGCGTAGCCCGACCCGACGTCGTCCATGGCGATGAAGGCGCCGCGATTGCGCAGCTCGCTCGCGATCGCGGTCAGGCCGACGGTGTTGTCGAGATCGACCGCCTCGTTGAGCTCCAGCACCACCTGGCGCAGATCGGCATCGCGCCACACCGCCGTGACCGCGGCGGAGTCGAGCAGATGGGGCAGGACGTTCACGGCGAGGAAACAACGATCCGGCAGACGGTCCCGGGCGGCGAGTGCCGCGGTGAGCACCCGGGCCTCCAGCTCGGCCGCGAGTCCCCGTCGGTCGGCCGCGGCAAAGACGCGGTCCGGTGAATGCGTCGGATGGGTGTGGAAGCGCGCCAGCGCCTCGTATCCCGCGATGACGCCGCGCTGGAGGTCGACGATTGGCTGGAAGTACAGCGCGGGTTCGGCCGGGTCGGCGAGAATGCGATCCAGGTCGGGAAGGTCGGCCTCGTAACCCCGATCCGCGGGGACGACGCTGGTCGAGGGCCCGCTCCCCGCCGGGGCATGGTCGATGACCGGCGTCCCGGCCGTCGCGGTGGCCTCGCGGCCGGCAGCCCGCTCAACCGACCCGCTGGTCTGCCCCGGTTCGGCGCGACCGCGGACCGGCGGACACGCCGAAGCCCGCTGTCGAGTAATCATGCGCCGTGCACCCCCTCGCTTCAAGCACGTCGCACCCGTCCATGTAAGTCAGGTTCTTACCATCTGGTCCCGGAGACCGATGCGAGTACCGTCCGGAGTTGTGGGTCCTGCGCTCTTTTGTGCGACCGGCGGGTATCGACCGGATTGTTGGACGGCGATTTTCTCGCGGCGGATCCCGGAAATAGGCCGGTTGTCGACGGTTCCACGGCCGTATGCCCTCGATCTCTCGCCGGTGCTGACAATTGCCGCACATCCTGGCGTGATGGTGTCGGGCAGGCATGTCTGCCGTGGTGATGAACATTTCTCAAGTCGCCGACAACGGTAGTGATCGTTGTAGTGGAGACGGTCACCTTTGATTACCTTAAGTAGGCATGCCGGGTGAAGATGGTGGTCGGCGCCCGGTCTGAGGGCCGCGGTGTGGTACTTGGCGGACGTGCCGGCTCGTCATGACGCCCGTGCGCGAGCGGAACGTCCGGTCCCGGCGCATGCGGGCGACGACCCACGGCCGGCTACAGTCGAGTTCATGAGGCTTGCGGTGATCGGCGGCGACGGAATCGGCCCGGAGGTGGTGGCCGAAGGGCTGCGGGTACTGCGGACCGTGCATCCCAAGGTGGACACGACCGAGTACGACCTGGGGGCCCGCCGCTGGCACCAGACGGGGGAGACGCTGCCCGATTCGGTTCTCGAGGAGCTGCGCGGGCACGACGCGATCCTGCTGGGTGCGGTCGGCGACCCGGGTGTGCCCAGCGGCGTGCTCGAGCGCGGGCTGCTGCTGCGGCTGCGCTTCGAGCTCGACCACCACGTCAACCTGCGGCCCGTCCGGCTGTACCCGGGAGTCCGCTCGCCGCTCGCCGGTGAGCCGTCGATCGACATGATCGTGGTCCGGGAGGGCACCGAGGGTCCGTACGCCGGTGCCGGGGGCGTGCTGCGGCGCGGCACCCCGCACGAGGTCGCCACCGAGGAGAGCATCAACACCCGCTTCGGTGTAGAGCGGGTCGTGCGTGACGCGTTCCACCGGGCCGCCCGCCGCGAGCGCCGGCACCTCACCCTGGTGCACAAGAACAACGTCCTCACCAAAGCCGGTGACCTGTGGTCGCGCACGGTCGCCGAGGTCGCGCCCGAGTTCCCCGACGTGCGGGTGGAATACCAGCACGTGGACGCGGCGTCGATGTTCTTCGTGACCGACCCGGGCCGGTTCGACGTGGTCGTCACCGACAACATGTTCGGCGACATCATCACCGACATCGGCGCCGCGATCACCGGTGGCATCGGTCTGGCCGCGAGTGGCAACCTCGACCCCTCCGGCGCCAACCCGAGCATGTTCGAGCCGGTGCACGGCAGCGCTCCCGACATCGCCGGGCGCCAGCTGGCCGACCCGACAGCCACCGTGGCCTCCGTGGCCATGCTGCTCGACCACCTCGGCCACGAGGATGAGGCAGCCCGGGTCGAGGCCGCTGTGGCGGCGTCGCTGGCGGACCGGGCGGGTGCGGCCACGCTGTCGACCCGCGAGCGCGGCGAAGACCTGGCTGCCCGCGCTGCCGGCTGATCTCGCTGCCGGCTGCCCGCGCTGCCGGCTGCCCGCGCTGCCGGCTCC
>NZ_JALKFU020000539.1 GCF_023242965.2 Frankia sp. AgKG'84/4 | reverse complement strand
CACAACGGTGCGCGCCCACCAATCCGATCACAGGCGTCCGCCGACGGCGCCAGGGCGGCGACCCCGAAACGCCCGGGCGGCTCCGCCCGCGGTGATCGCACCCCGGGCACCGAACGGGTCGACCGGCGCCAGCAGTCCGGCAGGGGGAGCCGGCCGGACCGGCCAGACCGGACGGAACGGCTCGACCGTGGCGACCGGGCCCAGGGCAGGAACCGCGGCTCCGGCCCGCCGCCCAGGTCCGGCCAGTCGGACCCGGGGCGCGGAGAGGACGGGACGGGCCCGCGCGGCCGGCGCGGCTGAGCGGCTCGCACCCACATCAGCGGGAACGGCCGGAGATTCCGTGCCTGGCACCAATGTGCCATGCGGCGCGGTCACCGGTTCGGGGGTTCGGCCCCGCCGGACACGGAGTCGTCGACCGGAGCCAGGGGCCGGCGGGACCACCCATCCGCCCTCAGGTCCTAAAATTAGCTACTTATCCACTACTCTCCTAATTCGTATGACTACTGACGATTAACGCAGTCTGCGCGCATCGGGGCAATGAGGATGGATCCCCGGTCGCGCTCGCCACGACGCGATGGCCCCCGTGACCCCAAGCGGATCCCCAACCGCGCATCACCGACCGAAGCGGACCCGCCGGAGGTCCTCACAGCCGGTGCACGAGGGCGGGTTGTCCCAAGACATTCGCGAGATCCTCCGGCCGTCCTCGTACACTGGACACGCTGTGCGCGGGCCCCGCCCAACGTCGCCGGTGAACGAGGCGCAGCGTCCCGCCGGTCGCGTCACTCGCCGCCGCGACGGGTTCCGGGCGACGAAGGTGTTCGGGGTCTCCGCCCACGGTGCGGCACGCTGGGCGGCACCGCCGCCCAGGTGAGGTAGGCAAGCCCGACGCCGGATTGTCCAGGTCGGGCCCGTGGACGACGGAGGCGCTGTGGTCGACGGAAACAACCGACCGCAGGCTGAGAACGTCGAGAGTGATCTGACGCTGAGCGTGCCGGGAGGCCGCGGTTCGATGACCCCCGCGGGCACCGCGGTGCTGGCCGAGTCCGTGCTGGACCGCCGTTACCGCCTGCTGTCCGCGCTCACCACTCGCGGCCCGGTGACTCTCTGGCGCGGCGACGACAACGTGCTCGCGCGGCCGGTCGCCGTCCGTATCGTCGAGCACGACCTGCTCGCCGTCGGCGAGGACGGCTCGCCTGCCCTCGGGGTGGACCCCGAGCAGGCCGCCCGTCGGCTGCTGGCGGCGGCCATCAACTCCGGCCGCCTGGTGCACCCCGGCGCGGCCTCCACCTACGACGCCACCACCACGACCGCGGGTTCACGCCGCATCTCCTACGTCGTCTCCGAATGGGTCGACGGCCGCACGCTGCGCCAGCTCACCGCGCAGGGGGCGCTGCGCCCCGAGCAGGCCGGCGCCGTGGTGCTGGCCGCCGCCCGGGTGATCGCCGCGGCGCACGAGCGGGGCATCCACCACGGCGATCTCAACCCTGGCGATGTCATCGTCTCCAGCCACGGCACCGTGAAGATCATCGATCTGGAGATCGGCGGCGTCCTCGCCGAGCTGGAGCGCGCCGGTTCGGGCGGCCTGGACGGGCCCGACGGCGCGGATCCGGAGGCCACCTACGTCTCCGGCAGCGGCGCGTCGGCGCAGGACATGGCCGCTGCGGATCTGCGGGCGCTCGGTGCCCTGCTGTACTCCGGGCTGACCGGCCACTGGCCCCTCGGCGGCGACCGCGGCCTGCCGGCGGCCCCGACCTCGGGCGGCCGGCTGCGCACCCCTCGGCAGGTCACCCCGACGGTGCCGCGCGACCTCGACGCGATCACGATGGCGACCCTCGGCGACGATCGTGCCGGCGCGCCGATCACCACCGCGACCGAGCTCGTCGCGGAGCTGGAGTCGGTCAACCCGGTAGACGCGGTCCTCGACACCGGTCTGATGAGCCTCGGCGACAGCTCGGCGGACGACGAGTCGATGGACGTCGGCGATTTCGACTCGACCGGCTACCTGGCCCCCTCGGACTACCCGGAGCAGAACCGCTACGCCGACACCGCCGGCTATCCCGGTCCGGGTCGCAACGACCGTTACGACACCCGGGTCGAGCGCCCCAGCGGCCCGCGCGGCGGCGACTCCGGGTACGGCGCCGGCGGGTTCGACACCCGTGGCGGCTACGACGACCGCAACCGGGACGACCGCCGCCGGGACGACCGCGGCTACCCGCCGGATGACCGCTACGCCCCCGCCCGGCCAGGCGGACGCCATGGATCGGGCCCGACGCTCGGCCGGGCCCTGCCGTGGATCGCCCTCATCGTCATCGTCATCGTCATCGCGGTCGTGGCGGTCGTCGCGCTGCACGACAACGGCAGCGGTGACAAACCCAGCCCGACGGCGACGTCCTCCGCTCAGATCAACGCCACTGGCAGTGCGCTGAAGCCGAACAGCGTCGACTCGTTCGACCCGTTCGGCTCGGACAAGAGCGAGAAGCCCGGCGAGGTCAACAACACCGTAGACGGCAATCCGTCCACGGTCTGGCACACCGAGGGCTACCGCTCGGCCCAGCTCGGCGGCCTCAAGCCAGGCGTGGGCCTGCGGTTGAACTTCCCCCGGCCGATCAGCCCCACCTCGGTGACGGTGCAGGTCAGCAGCGGTCCGATGACGCTCGAGCTCCGCAGCGCCGCGAACTCCTCGGACTCCATCGACGGCTACTCCGTGGTCGGCACGAAGACGGCCAACGCCGCCGGCACGGTGACCTTCTCCATGCCCTCCGACCTCACCGCCCAGTCGTGGGTCCTGTGGCTGACGTCACTCCCGCTGGACAACTCGGACGGCCAGTACCGAGGCTCGATAGCGGAGATCACCTTCCGGTCCTGAGCCCCGGGGGGAGCAGGTGGAAGGGCCGTGCGGGCGCCATTGCGCTGATCGCCGCGGCCCCACCTGGCCTGTTCGGAACCGGCCCACCCGCACCGGTTATCCGGCCGCGGGGAACCACAGCGCCTCGCCCACCGTCTCAGAAGAGGGACACCGCGACGCGGTGTGGCGGTCAGGCACCGCGCGACGGCACCCGCGGTCGGGAAGCCGGCGCCGCGAGGGCAGACCGCGTCCAGCCGACCTGCCGGAGGAGGTGATCAGCAATGGTGACTGAGCCGACGGATGAACGTTCCCGTCCGACCGGCACTCCGCTCGGGCGTCGCGGCCGGGGTCACGACCGGCACCCCAGCGTCGAGCTGATCGACGCTGTCGCCGGCGGCGAGCAGGTCACCCGTTCCGCCCGCGAACACATCGTGGCCTGCCCGGCCTGCCGGGAGTCAGTGGCCGCGCTGCGCCGGGTCCGGTCGGATCTGTCCCGCCTGGCGACGATGACGATGCCCGGTGACGTCGCCGAACGCATCCAGGCTGCGCTCGCCACCCGGGTGCCCGGCCCGAGTGACGAACCCGGTGACGAGCACACCACCACGCCGGACGCTCCCGACGATCGCGCCGCCGCGTCATCCCCCGGCGTGGCCACTCTCCCCGGCGCCGCCCCAGGCCACCACGCCGCCTCCGGCGACCCGGTGCGACGCGCGGGCCAGCCGGCTTCCGCCCGGCTGGTCGCCTCCCTCGAATCCACGGGATCGCACCGCGGCACAGCGGGTTCGTCAGGCGCTCCACGGTCGCCGGCCCCGCCGGTGGCGCCCGCCGCGTCGCGGACCCCGCGGGCG
>NZ_JALKFU020000538.1 GCF_023242965.2 Frankia sp. AgKG'84/4 | reverse complement strand
GTCCGTCACCACGTCAGCGGCCGGATGCGGCGACGCTCCCCCGGCGGGACGCGCCGGCCGTGTGGCTGGTGCCGCCTGTGTGGCTGGTGCCGCCTGTGTGGCTGGTGCCGCCTGTGTGGCTGGTGCCGCCTGTGTGGCTGGCGGGGATTGCTTGGACTGCGCCGACCCGGTCGGTGTGGGGCCGCTCGGACGCGCGGGAGCGCGTACCCGGCCAAGCCCGGCCACCCGTCTCACCCGCGCCTCCCTCCGGCGACGCCTCGCGCGTCCCCCCGTCCACAAGACATGGGGTCATCGTGCCGTACCGCCGACGCTGGCGGGGGATTGACCCACGCGAAAACGCACATTCCGCGAATTCGCGCTGCCATGTCATGGAGGCGCGGCAGGGCCGGGACACCGGCCGGCGCGGGTATACGGAGGGCATCCGTATCGTGCGCGGGACGTGCGAGACTGGGCCGACCCAGACTGTTGGCCGACCGAGACTGTTGGCCGACCCAGACTGTTGGCCGACCGAGACTGTTGGCCGACCCAGACTGTTGGCCGACCCAGCCAGACCAGCCAGTGCCAGCCGTGATGTTCGTGTCCTGCGAGAGGAAACGGGTGCCCAACAACCTCACCCGCGACGAGGCGCGCGAACGCGCCCGCCTGCTCAACGTGGCGTCCTATGACGTCGAACTCGACCTGACCACCGGCCCGGCGAACTTCCGCACGTCGACGGCGGTCACCTTCACCTGCACCGAGCCGGGTGCCTCGACGTTCATCGAACTCGCCGCCGCCCGGGTCGAGGAGGTCGTGCTCAACGGCCAGCCGCTGGACCCGGCCGCCGTGTTCGACGGTGAGCGCATCCGGCTCGACGGGCTGGCCGAGGCGAACCGGCTGAGCGTCGTCGCCGACGGTGTGTACTCCCGCACCGGCGAGGGGCTGCACCGCTTCGTCGACCCCGTCGACGAGGCCGTCTACCTCTACACCCAGTTCGAGACGTACGACGCGCACCGCATGTACGCCTGCTTCGACCAGCCGGACCTCAAGGCGGCGTTCACCCTCTCGGTGACGGTGCCGGCCGAGTGGTCGGCGATCTCGAACGGCGCGGTCGCGGCGACGGCGGAGGCGGCGATCGGCGCACGCGTCATCCGCTTCCTGACCACCCCGGTGATGTCGACCTACATCACCGCCCTGGTCGCCGGCCCCTACCACGAGGTTCGCGACCAGCACGACGGCATCGACCTGGGGCTGTTCTGCCGCCGCTCGCTGGCCGAGTTCCTCGACCCGGGCGAGATTTTCGAGATCACCAAGGCCGGTTTTGACTTCTACCACCGGGTGTTCGACTACCGGTACCCGTTCGGCAAGTACGACCAGCTGTTCGTGCCGGAGTTCAACGCCGGGGCGATGGAGAACGCCGGCTGCGTGACCTTCCTGGAGGAGTACGTCTTCCGGGCGAAGGTCACCGAGGCCCGCCGCGAGCGGCGCGCGGAGACGATCCTGCACGAGATGGCGCACATGTGGTTCGGCGACCTGGTCACCATGCGCTGGTGGGACGACCTGTGGCTGAACGAGTCGTTCGCGACCTACATGTCGGTGCTGGCCCAGGTCACCTCGACCCGGTTCACCAATGGCTGGACGACGTTCGCGAACGCCGAGAAGGGCTGGGCGTACCGGCAGGACCAGCTGTCCTCGACGCACCCGATCGTCGCCGACGCCCCCGACATGGACGCGGTGCGGACGAACTTCGACGGCATCACCTACGCCAAGGGCGCGTCGGTGCTCAAGCAGCTCGTCGCCTGGGTCGGCCAGGAGGAGTTCCTCGCCGGGCTGCGCAGCTACTTCCGCCGCTACGAGTACGCGAACACCTCCCTGCGGGACCTGCTCGAGGAGCTGGAGAACGCCAGCGGGCGGGACCTGAGCGCCTGGTCCGCCGACTGGCTGGAGACCACCGGCGTCAACACGCTGCGCCCGCGTTTCTTCACCGACTCCTCGGGCCTGTTCACCTCGTTCGATGTGGTGCAGGAGCCGGCGAGCGCGCCGCCGACCGCCTCGCGGACGCTGCGCCCGCACCGGCTCGCGATCGGCCTCTACGACCGCGGTCCAAGCGGCGCCCTGCTGCGCCGCGAACGCGTCGAACTGGACGTGACCGGTGAGCTCACCGAGGTGTCCAAGCTCGTCGGCGCCCGCCAGCCCGATCTGATCCTGCTCAACGACGACGACCTCACCTTCGCCAAGGTCCGCCTCGACGAGCGCTCGCTCGCCACCCTCGTCGAGTCGATCGGGTCGATCTCCGAGAGCCTGCCGCGGACGCTGTGCTGGGCCGCCGCGTGGGACATGACCCGGGACGCGGAGCTGCCCGCCCGTGACTACGTCCGGCTCGTGCTGTCCGGGGTCAGCGCCGAGGACGACATCGGCGTGGTGCAGTCCCTGCTGGCCAAGGCGGACCTGACGATCGACACCTACGGCGACCCGGCGAACCGCCGCCCGGCGCTGCGGACGCTGACCGCGCGGGCGGAGGAGCTCGCCCGCGCCGCGGCGCCCGGCAGCGACCTGCAGCTCGTGTTCACCACGTCGTTCGCGCAGGCCGAGGACGATGATCAGGTGGCCCGGGTCCGGGCGCTGTTCGAGGGCACCGACGTCATCGAGGGCCTCGTCCTGGACACCGAGCTGCGCTGGACGCTGCTGACCCAGCTCGTCGCCCGCGGCGTCTACGGCGACGCCGAGATCGAGGCCGAGCTGGCCCGCGACCGCACGGCGACGGGCGAGAAGCGGGCGGCGACCGCGCGCGCGGCCCGTCCGACCGCGGCGGCGAAGGCCGCCGCCTGGTCTGCGGTGATGGACTCGGACGAGCTGTCGAACCATCTCGCCGCCGCGACGATGGGCGGCTTCTGGATCTCCGACCAGGTGGAGTTCACCCGGCCCTACGTCGACCGCTATTTCGACGAGATCGCCGCGATCTGGACCAGCCGGAGCTTCGACACGGCCTCGACGATCACCCAGATGCTCTTCCCGTCGGCGGTCATCGAGCCGGCGACGGTGGCGAAGGTCGACGCGTACCTCGCCGACCGCGACCCGACCCCGCCGCTGCGCCGCGCCCTGCTGGAGGGCCGCGACGGCCTCGTCCGGGCCCTGGCCGCCCGGACGAAGGACGCCGCGACGGCGTAGGTCACCGGCGCCGTGCGGCCGGTGACCCGACAGGGCCCCGGCCGCACGGCTCAGCTCATCCGCCTAGCAGCGGCCGCGGGCGTCGACCGTGAGGCGTTCGCCGGTCGGCGCGCCGGCGCGGAACACCACCATCTCGTCGACGAGGTTCGGCACCTGGCAGACATGGTTCGGCACGACCCGCAGGACGCTGCCGAGCGCGGGTGGTTCCTGCCCGGCGCTCATCCGGCAGACCGCGTGATGCTCGTAGAGCTGCTCGATTTCGGCCTGCGGAAACTCCACGACATGCCCGTGGCCGCGCAGCCAGCCGGGGCGATCGGACGAGAGCACCTTGGACCCGGCGTCCAGGACGAACTGGGTGCCGAGACCCTGTACCGACACGCTCACGACGGTGGTCGCCACTACCAACGCCACGTCGTCCCAGGTGCAGGAACCGAGCAGGACCTGCGTGCGGTCGCCGAAGATGTAGACCCCGGGCCGCTCCTCGGTGACGGGGGCGCGCGCCGACAGGGCGGCCGTCGGCGTGGAACCGGCGCTCACGACGAGCCCGCCGGGGCCGCGGCCGAAGCCGCCC
>NZ_JALKFU020000537.1 GCF_023242965.2 Frankia sp. AgKG'84/4 | reverse complement strand
CCTCAGGGCCCGGCGCGGGCAACCCGCGGGCCCCGGGGAAACCCGGCGCGGGTGACCCTTCGACGCTGAGTGAACCCGCGCTGCGCTCGGGCCAGACCGCGAGCTGGGCGCCGATCGCGTCGCCGTCGATCACCGTCAGCAGCGCCACCGCCTGCTGTCCCGCGAGCGCGGCGAGGACACCATCGAGGGCGGCGGCGGGTCCGGGCGGGAACGGGGTGATGATGATGTCCAGGGTGCCGCCGCAGGTCAGCCCGACGGCGAAGGCGTCGGAGTCGGAGATGCCGTAGGTCGCACGCGTCGGCCGGCCGGTGCGCAGCGCCTGCGCGGCCGCCTCGTACACGGCGCCTTCGACGCAGCCGCCGGACACGCTGCCGACGACCTCGCCGTCGGCGGCGACCGCCATCGCGGCGCCGGGCTGGCGCGGCGCGCTGCCGCGCACCCCGCAGACCGTCGCGACGGCGAATCCGGTGCCCTGTGCCCGCCAGCGCCGCAGCGCGTTCGCGATCTCCCGCACGCCGGGCCTCCCCTCGCCGCCGCGCGAAGGTCGCCCACTCAGCCCGGTTTTAGGCTGGTGACCTGCGCCTGTGTTGTCCGGCGAGCGTCGGCGGACCCTGTGGGGCCACGATAGGTCCTGGCGCGGCCCGTGGCTGCCCGGCCGTGACGGACGCCCCATCAGCGCGGGCGCGGATCGGGCCGGCGGGCGGGCTCGGGCGGGCGGGCTCAGGCGGGCGGGTGCAGTTCGGTGCGCAGTTCGTGGCTGCCGTCGGGGCGGGCGGCCTCGTAGTAGAGCCGGTGGCCGCCGCCGGGCAGGGCGACGACGGTGACGTAGCGCAGCGCGCCGTCGCCGAGCGCGGACTCGGCGACGGGGTCGGTGCCGACGGCGTGGAAACGGTCGGGGGTGATGCCGACGGCGAGGCCGGTGCGTTCCGCCCAGTTCTGGGCGGCGCTGGCCCGGCCGTCGTAGAAGGCGACGGGCTGCGGGCCGTCGGTGAGGACCGCGCTGATCCGCACGCCGCGGGCGTCCCAGTGGCCGGGGCGGGGGGCGAGCGCGGTGCCCGTCCACGTCCAGGTGATGCCGTCGGGGCTGGTGGCGTGGCGGCTGTCCATGCGGTCGGTGGCGGCCGGGTCCTCCAGCGGATGGCAGGACGCCCACAGCTGCCAGACGCCGTCGACCAGGGCGACGACCGGGTCCTTCACGGCGAGGCTGGCCGGGTCACCGGGCAGCACGGTGCGGGTGCTCGCCGGGTCGAAGGTGTCCGGGGAGTCGGCTTCGAGCAGGTCGACCCACCAGTGGGCGCTGCCCGGCGCCGCGCAGCTGACGTAGAGGCGCCAGCGGCCCGCGGGGGTGCGCACGAGGGCGGGGCGCTCCAGGCTTTCGGCGCCGAACGGGTCGCGGGGCACGGTGGCGATCTCGGTGAAGGTCTCGCCGTCGGTGGAGCGGGCGATGACCAGGCCATAGCCGCGCCCGGCGCCGACGGGGCGGCGCAGCCGGTAGGCCAGGTAGAACACATCGTCGGCGAGGACGACGCTGGGCGCCCCGGCCCAGAACCCGGGGCCTGCGCCGGGGGCGTCGGCGACGGTGACGGCCGGGCGCCGACCGGGCAGGGGCACGGTGGTGGGAGTCACATGCTGCCGGCTGGTTGCCACCCCGCAACCCTACCGTTGCCGGCGCGATGCCGACCTGTGAAGGGGGCCCCGCGCGGGTGCGGACGCGGCTACCATCCTGATTTTACCGGTCGAGATGGCCGGGTAAGGCCGACAGCGTCCCTGACCTGCGGCGTCGGTCCTCGTCCGCGCCCCCGCGTTCCCGACCCGAGCGGAGTTTCCCCGATGGCCCTGCCCGACTTCCTCGTGATCGGCGTGCCGAAGGCCGGCACGACGGCCCTGCACGCCGCGCTGGCCCGCCATCCCGCGCTGTATCTGCCGACGGTGAAGGAACCGAAGTTCTTCCTCTCGTCGGGGCCGCCGCCGGCCCGGGGCGGCCCCGGGGACGCGCAGACCTACCAGGAGCACGTCTGGCGCCCGTCGGACTACGAACGTTTGTTCGATCCAGCGCCGGAGGGGACCCTGCGGGGCGAGGCGACGCCGTTCTACCTGTACGACCCGGACGCGCAGAACCGGATCCGCCGCCTGCTACCGAAGGCGCGCCTGGTGGTCCTGCTGCGCAACCCGGTGGACCGGGCGCATTCCAACTGGACGCATCTGTGGGCGGCGGGGCTGGAGTCGGAGCGGGACTTCGTGCGGGCCTGCGCGCTGGAGCCGGCGCGGCGCGAGGCCGGCTGGGCGCAGTTCTGGCACTACGTCTCCCTCGGCCTCTACGGCGAGCAGCTCGCGCATCTGTTCGGCCTGTTCTCCCGGGAGCAGGTGCTGCTGTTGCGCTACCGGGACCTGCGGGACTCCCCCGTGGCGACGCTGGACCGGGTCTGTGAGTTCCTCGGGGTGCAGACCGGGCTGGTCGATCTGGTGCCCTCGGAGAACGTCACGCCGTTCGTCGCGGACACCCCGGTCAACGGTGCGCTGCGGACGGCGCTGCGCACCGGGGGGCGCATCGGTCATCACTTCCCGGTGCCGGCGCGTCAGGTGGTGCGCGCCCCGCTGCTGCGCGCGTTGCAGCGCCAGCGGGGCGGGCGCCCGAAGCTGACCCCGGACCAGCGGCGCGCGGTGCTGCCGTACTTCACCGACGACATCGCCCGCCTGGAGGAGATCACCGGGTTGGCGTACGCGGACTGGCTGACCGTCGGCCTCGAGCCCGACGTCATCGACTGAGGGTGCCCCGGCGCGGGCCGCACCGGGGTGAGCGCTCAGCCGAGCGAGCGCGGGTCCGCCGGGACGTCGACGGCGTGCGCGCGCAGCGCCTCCAGCGGGATGACCTCCAGCGCCCGTTCATGCGTGCAGGCCAGCACGACCGGGGCGGCGGCGCCGGCGTGATGGGCCTGCAGCCAGCGGATCGCGACGACACACCAGCGGTCCCCGGGGCGCAGCCCGGGGAAGGAGTACTCCGGCCGGGGCGTGGACAGGTCGTTGCCGACCTGGCGCTGGTGGCGCAGGAACTCCGCGGTCATGACCGCGCAGACGGTGTGACTACCCATGTCCTCCGAGCCGGTGCTGCAGCACCCGTCGCGGTAGAACCCGGTGACCGGGTCGGTACCGCAGGGTTCGAGGTCCCCACCGAGAACGTTGCGTTCGGCTGCCACGTCGCCATTTTCTCCCACTCGCGCCGCGGCCACACGACGGGTGGCCGGATAGGGCCGGATCTGTCCACGTGATCGCCGGCACTTTCGTCCCTGCTGTGACGGTGCGCGGCCGGTTCACCCGGGTGCGCGCGGTTCACCCGGGTGCGCGTGGTTCACCCGGGTGCGCGTGGTTCACCCGGGTGCGCGTGGTTCACCCGGGTGCGCGCAGGGCGGCGGGCAGCTCCCGGGCGTGCACGACGGTCAGTTCGCTCACCGCCCGGGTCAGCACCACGTACAGGCGGCGCAGCCCGAGGGACGGCCGGGTCTCGGCGGCGACGATCGCGGCCGGCTCGACGGCGATCACGTGGTCGAACTCCAGGCCCTTGGCCAGTGACGCGGGCACCAGGCACGCCCGGGTCGGGGTGCCGGCGACGGTGAGTTCGTCGATGGCCAGCCCCGCGGCGCGCAGGGCGGCGGCGAGCGCGGGGAGGTCGGGATCCGCGGCGATCACCGCGACCGATCCGGCGCGGCCGGTCGCGGTGCGCAGC